>NZ_JBEOVW010000016.1:0-15156 GCF_040295705.1 Micromonospora sp. NPDC002717
CAGCTTCACCAGCACCTGGGCAGCAACGCCCTCACCCTCACGGATCAGGCCCAGCAGGATGTGCTCCGTACCGATGTAGTTGTGCCCGAGCTGCAACGCCTCACGCAGCGACAGCTCCAACACCTTCTTCGCCCGCGGCGTGAACGGGATATGCCCGCTCGGCGCCTGCTGACCCTGGCCGATGATCTCCTCGACCTGCTGACGCACACCCTCCAGGGAGATACCAAGACTCTCCAGAGCCTTGGCAGCGACGCCCTCACCCTCATGGATCAGACCCAGCAGGATGTGCTCCGTACCGATGTAGTTGTGGTTGAGCATCCGGGCCTCTTCCTGGGCCAGGACGACAACCCGTCGCGCTCGGTCGGTGAACCGCTCGAACATGCCCTCGTGCTCCTCACGTGCCGTGCGCACTCGATCTTGATGGTCAAGAAGTCGTGGCGGGGCCGGTGCGCGGACGTCCGGGACGGGCGTCCGTGCCTACTTACTCTATCGCCGCAGACCGACTCCGCTGAGGTCGTGTGTCCCCGCCGGAGGCCGCGTACGCGTCGTTTTACTCAACCGTCCGCGCTCAGGGGGTGTTCCGCGACCCCCGCCTGTACGCGCAGAGCGAAATTCGGCCACCGCCCGGACCGCGTCCGCCGGCCGGTGCCGGCGCCGACGCGGCCCCGAACCCGGGCCGCCGGGGAGTCGTCCACAGGCTGTGGACAAATTCTCCACCGGCTGTGGACAACCTCCGGCGGGGCGGAATTCTTCCCGGCCCGGGCGCACCCGTGGGCGGATACGGCGACGCCGGCCCGGAGTCGTGCTCCGGCCCGGCGTCTGTCGCCCGTCGGCGGTCGGGTCAGTGACCGGCCTTGGAGTGGTACTCGTCGACGATCTCCTGCGGGATCCGGCCCCGGTCGGAGATGTCCTTGCCGGCCTTCTTGGCCCAGGCCCGGATCGCCTTGTTCTGCTCCCGGTCGGCGGTGGCGCCGCCCCGGCCGCGCGCGGCCCGGCCGCCCACGACGACACCGCCCCGGCCCACCTTGGTGCCGTGGGCGATGTAGGGAGCGAATACGTCACGCAATTTCTCGGCGTTCGAGCTCGACAGGTCGATCTCGTACTGAACGCCGTCGAGCGCGAACTTGACGGTCTCGTCAGCGTCCCCGCCGTCCAGGTCATCGACCAGCTTATGAATGATCTGCTTGGCCACGTCCCACATTCCTTTCGAGCAGGGTGCTCCTGCAAACTTGAGAGCACAATAACCCGTGCGACGCTTGTCGCGTCAATAGGATGCGGTAACGACCCGGTGCGAGTACGCGACTACTCCGGCCGCACCAGGGGGAAGAGGATGGTTTCCCGAATTCCCAGGCCCGTCAGCGCCATCAAGAGTCGGTCGATTCCCATTCCCATACCCCCGGCCGGCGGCATTCCGTACTCCATCGCCCGGAGGAAGTCCTCGTCCAGCCGCATCGCCTCGTCGTCGCCGCGGGCCGCGAGCTGCGCCTGGGCCAGCAGCCGCTCCCGCTGCACCACCGGGTCCACCAGCTCCGAGTACGCCGTCCCCAGCTCGAACCCGAGCACGTAGAGGTCCCACTTCTCGGCCAGTCCCGGCTCGCTGCGGTGCGCCCGGGTGAGCGGGCTGGTCTCCTCCGGGTAGTCGCGGACGAAGGTGGGTGCCTGGAGGCCGGGGACGACCAGTTCCTCGAACAGTTCCTCGGCGAGCTTGCCCGGCCCCCACTTCGGGTCGACCGCCAATCCGACCTTGTCGGCGTACTCGACGAGGCGGGCGTGCTCGGTGCGTACCGTGACTTCCTCGCCGAGCGCCTCGGAAAGCACCCCGAAGAGGGTCACCGAGCGCCACTCCCCGCCCAGATCGAACTCCCGGCCGTCGGCGTGGGTGACCACGGTCGAGCCGGCGACCGCGATCGCCGCCTGCTGCACGAGATTGCGGGTCAGCTCCGCCATCGTGTCGTAGTCGCCGTACGCCTGGTATGCCTCGAGCATCGCGAACTCCGGGGAGTGCGAGGAGTCGATGCCCTCATTACGGAAGTTGCGGTTGATCTCGAAGACCCGGTCGACGCCGCCGACGACGGCCCGCTTGAGAAACAGTTCCGGCGCGATTCGCAGATACAGATCGGTGCTCAGCGCATTGCTGTGGGTCACGAATGGCCGGGCCGCCGCGCCGCCGTGCAGCAACTGCAGCATCGGGGTCTCCACCTCGATGAAGTCCCGGTCGTGCAGCGAGTCGCGCAGGCTGCGGACGGTCGCGGCCCGGGTGCGTACCATCTGGCGCGCCTGCGGCCGGACGATCAGGTCGACGTAGCGCTGCCGGACCCGCGCCTCCTCGCTCAGCGGCTTGTGCGCCACCGGCAGCGGGCGCAGCGCCTTCGCCGTGACCGCCCACTCGTCGGCCAACACGGACAGCTCGCCCCGGCGGCTGGTGATCACCTCGCCGGTCACCCCGACGTGGTCGCCGAGGTCGACGAGGCGCTTCCAGTCGTCCAGCCGCTCGGCGCCGACCCGGTCCAGCGAGAGCATCGCCTGCAACTCGGTGCCGTCGCCGTCCCTGAGGGTGGCGAAGCAGAGCTTGCCGGTGTTGCGTACGAAGATCACCCGGCCGGTGACCGAGGCACGGTCGCCGGTGGCGGTGTCGGTGGGCAGCTCGGCGTACTTCTCGCGGATCTCGGCCAGCGTGCTGGTCCGGGGGAATCCGACCGGGTACGGCTCGACGCCCTCGGCGAGCATCCGGTCCCGCTTCTCCCGGCGGACCTTCATCTGCTCGGGAAGGTCGTCGGCGGGATCGACTGGCACGGGAGTCTGCTCGGTCACGGCACGCTTCCTCAGAAGGAGATTTCGGGCGGGGTCAGGCCCCGAGCGTACTCAAGGCGCCAGGGAGGCGTTACGGGATAACCTGCCCGCCATGACCGACCCCACTCACGCCCTGTCGTTCGGTGCGGCGGCGGGCGAATACGACCGGTTCCGGCCCCGCTATCCCGAGGAGGCGGTGCGCTGGGCGCTCGACGGGCTGGACGCGCCCGCCCGCGTCGTCGAGCTGGGCGCCGGGACCGGCATCCTCACCCGCGGGGTGCTCGCCCTCGGACACGAGGTGGTGCCCGTCGAGCCGGACCCCGGGATGCGGGCCCGCTTGGACGCCGTCACCCCGGGCACCACGGCCGTGGCGGGCAGCGCCGAGTCGGTGCCGCTGCCGGACGGCGCGGCCGACGCGGTGCTGGCGGGGCAGGCGTACCACTGGTTCGACCGGGAGCGGGCGCACGCCGAGATCGCCCGGCTGCTCCGGCCCGGCGGCGTCCTCGCGCCGATCTGGAACCTGCGGGACGAGCGGACCGGCTGGGTGGCGGAGCTGACGAAGATCGCCCGGATGGGCGGCAGCGCCGACGACCTGGCCAGCCGCGTCGGCGACTTCGGGCCGGCGTTCGCGCCGGCCGAGCAGGCCGTTTTCGCGCACCGCACCACGCTCACCCCGGACGAGCTGGTCGGCATGGTCCGGACCCGCTCGTACTACCTGACGGCCGACCCGGAACGGCGGCGGGACCTCGACCGGGAACTGCGCGACCTGCTGGACACCCACCCCGACCTGGCCGGGCGGGAGCGCTTCGACCTGCCGTACCGCACGCTCGTCTGCCGCGCCCGGCGGCGCTGAGGCCGGCGGCGGCGCCCGGCCCCGGCGGCGGCCCGGGACCGGGGCCGGCGGGGTCAGACGTTGCGGTCGTAGACCATCCGCAGGCCGATCAGGGTGATCATCGGCTCGTGGTGGGTGATCGTGCGGCACTCGTTGATCACCAGGCCGGCGAGCCCGCCGGTGGCGATGACGGCCCGCACCTCGCCCAGCTCCTCGGTCATCCGCTCGACGATCCGGTCGACCTGACCGGCGAAGCCGAAGTAGAGGCCGGACTGGAGGCACTCGACGGTGTTCTTGCCGATCACCGAGCGGGGCCGGGTGGCCTCCACCTTGCGCAGCTGGGCGGCTCGGGCGGCGAGCGCGTCGAAGGAGATCTCGATGCCCGGCGCGAAGGCGCCGCCGAGGAACTCGCCCCGGTCGCTGATCACGTCGAAGTTGGTGGTGGTGCCGAAGTCCACCACGATCGACGGCCCGCCGTAGAGGGTGTACGCGGCCAGGGTGTTCACCACCCGGTCGGCGCCCACCTCCTTCGGGTTGTCGATGGCGAGCTGCACACCGGTGCGCACCCCGGGCTCGACGATCACGCTCGGCAGGTCGGCGTAGTAGCGGGACAGCATGGTGCGCAGCGAGCGCAGCGCGGCCGGCACGGTGGAGCAGGCCGCCACGCCGGTGATCTCGACGGCGTCCCCGGCGAGCAGGCCCCGGAACTTCAGGCCCAGCTCGTCCGCCGTCGACCGCGCATCGGTCTTGATCCGCCAGGAGTGCACCAGCTTGTCGCCGTCGAAGGTCGCCAGCACGGTGTTGGTGTTTCCGATGTCGATGCAGAGCAGCACGATCGCAGCCTAGACAACGGCCTGCCGCCGGTTCACTCGGTGCGCAGGTCCATGGCGATGTCGAGGATCGGCGAGGAGTGGGTCAGTGCCCCGACCGACAGGAAGTCGACGCCGGTCGCCGCGTAGCGCGCCGCGACGTCGAGGGTCAGCCCGCCGGTCGCCTCCAGCTCCGCCCGGTCCCCCACGGCGGCAACCACCTCGGTGAGCATCTCCGGGGTCATGTTGTCCAGCAGCAGGAATTCCGCTCCGGCCTCGACGGCCTCCACCGCCTCGGCGAGCGTGTCCACCTCGACCTGCACCGGCACGTCCGGGAAGGTCTCCCGGACCCGGCGGAAGGCCGCCGTGATGCCGCCCGCCGCCAGCTTGTGGTTGTCCTTGATCATGGCGACGTCGTGCAGGCCCATCCGCTTGTTCGTGCCGCCGCCGGCGCGGACCGCGTACTTCTCCAGGACACGCAGGCCCGGGGTGGTCTTGCGGGTGTCCAGCACCATCGCCTTGGTGCCGGCCAGCGCGTCCGCCCAGGCCCGGGTGTGGGTGGCCACCCCGGACATCCGGCAGAGCAGGTTCAGCGCCGTCCGCTCGGCGGTGAGCAGCAGCCGGGTCGGGCCGGTCACCGTGGCCAGCACGTCGCCGCGCGCCACCCGCGCGCCGTCGTGGGCCACCAGCGACACCTCGACCGTACGGCCGGCGCCGGTCACCTCGCCGACCAGCTCGAACACGGCCGCCGCCACGGCCAGCCCGGCCACCACGCCGTCGGCGCGGGCCACCAGGTCGGCCGTGTCGGTCTGCCCCGCGGGGATGGTGGCGACGCTCGTGACGTCGAGGAAGTCGGGCCCCAGGTCCTCGGCCAGCGCGTTCCCGACCACCCGCCGCACCTGCGCCGGGTCCAGGCCGGCGTCCCGCAACGCCCGCTCCGTCGACTCCGTCATCGAATCCCCTCCCACTGAGACGTCAACCGGCCCTGCGCCCCGACCGCGCCGACGAGGTGGCCGAGCCACCGCTCGTCGGCCGTCGGGAAGTCCTCCCGCCAGTGGCAGCCCCGGGTCTCCCGGCGGGCGTACGCGGCGGCGACCAGCGCCGACGCCACGGTGATCAGGTTCGTCGCCTCCCAGTCGGCCGTCCGCGGCCGGCCCCGGCCCTCGCCGAGCCCGGTCAGCGCGTCGGCGGTCCCCACGAGGGTCTGCGCCGAGCGGAGTACGCCCGCGCCCCGGGTCATCGCCCGTTGCAGGGTCGGCGTCGCCTCGGCCGGCACCACCCAGCCCTCGCCGCCGACCCAGGCGCCGGTCGACGCCGGCTGGGCCTGCTCCGGCAGCCCGACGGCGATGTCCTCGGCGATCCGCCGGGAGAACACCAGCCCCTCCAGCAGGGAGTTGCTGGCCAGCCGGTTCGCGCCGTGCACGCCCGTGCAGGCGACCTCGCCGCAGGCGTACAGGCCGGGGATGGAGGTGCGGCCGCGCAGGTCGGTGCGGACGCCGCCGGAGGCGTAGTGGGCGGCCGGGGCCACCGGGATCAGGTCGGCCGCCGGGTCGACCCCGATGGCCAGGCAGGACGCGACGATGGTCGGGAAGCGCCGGGCCAGGAAGTCGCCGCCCAGGTGCCGGGCGTCGAGGAAGACGTGGTCCGCGCCGGTGGCCAGCAGCACCCGGTGGATGCCCTTGGCCACCACGTCCCGGGGCGCCAGCTCGGCCAGCTCGTGCTGCCCGACCATGAACCGCTTGCCGTCGCCGTCGACCAGGTGGGCGCCCTCGCCGCGCAGGGCCTCGGAGACGAGCGGCTGCTGGGCGTGCCCGGCGCCCGGCACGCCCGCGCCGGCCGGGGTGATCAGCGCGGTCGGATGGAACTGGACGAACTCCACGTCGGTGACCGCCGCGCCGGCGCGCATCGCCAGCGCCACCCCGTCCCCGGTCGACACGGCCGGGTTGGTGGTGGCCGCGTAGATCTGGCCCATCCCGCCGGTGGCCAGGACGACCGCCCGGGCCAGGATGGCGCCCACCCCGTCCTCGCTGCCCTCGCCGAGCACGTGCAGGGTGATGCCGCAGGCCGCGCCGAGCCCGCCCGGGCCGTCGCCGGGCGCGCGCAGCAGGTCCAGCACCAGGGCGTGCTCGACCAGCCGGATCCACGGGTCGCGGCGGACGGCGGCGTGCAGGGCCCGCTGGACCTCGGCCCCGGTGGCGTCGCCGCCGGCGTGCACGATCCGGTCCGCCCGGTGCCCGCCCTCGCGGGTGAGCATCAGCGAGCCGTCCGGGTTGCGGTCGAACTCCGCCCCGATCCGCATCAGCTCGCGCAACCGGGTCGGGCCCTCCTCGACCAGCACCCGCACCGCCGCCGGGTCGCAGAGCCCGACGCCGGCGATCTCCGTGTCGGAGGCGTGCGCGGCCGGGGTGTCGTGCGGGTCAAGCACGGCGGCGATGCCGCCCTGCGCCCAGCGGGTCGAACCCTCGTCGATGTTGACCTTCGTGACCACGGTGACGTGCAGGCCCGCCTCCCGCAGGTGCAGCGCGGCGGTGAGCCCCGCCACCCCGGAGCCGACCACGATCACGTCGGTGGTCTCCACCCAGCCGGGCGCGGGGGCGGCCAGCAGTCGGGGCAGCGCCGGCAGGTCCACGGTCGGAAGGTCCATGCCCACAGTCAACCCGAAGGGCCCTCGCGGGGGGCGGCGGGGGCGGGACGAGTGGTTTGGACCATCGCGTCCGGTGGCCGGGAGGGTGCCTACCTCGTCCGGACCGGCAGGGCGGCCGGGCCCGCGCCCCTCAGGGAGCCGGTCACCGTACGGTCGTCGAGCCACAGGTAGCAGCGGACGCCGCGGTCGCCGACGCGCCAGCGCCCCGCCCCCGGCGGTCGCACCACCACCCCGCTGCGGAAGCGCAGGTCCGCGTCGTCGGGCACCCCCACGTAGCGGCCCAGCACCGAGCGGCAGCCGGCGTAGAGCGGGGCCCAGTCGGCGGGCCGCGTCGGGTACGGGCGGTCCGGCGCCCGCCACACCCCGACGAACTCGGCGTCGTGCCGGGTGGCGCAGTCGACGGGGAGCAGCGTCCGCACCGCCCCGCCGCCGGCCCGGGTCTGCTGGCAGCCGAGCCGCAGCGGCGACGGCCCGCGCAGCGCGTCCCGCAGGCTGCCGGAGCGGGTGACCACCGTGGCGGCGGCCTCGACGGTGCTCACCTCGGTCAGGTCGCACCGGTACCAGCGGGAGCCGGCCGCCCAGCCGGGCCCGGACGGCAGGGCCACGGCCAGCCGGAGCCGCCCGGCCCGCCAGTCGTCGCCGACGTGCCCGGTGACGCGCGCGTCGCAGTCGGCGAACGCGCCCCGCAGCTCGGCCGAGCCGCCCGGTGGCGGGGTGGCCCGCTCGGCCGGGAAGGCGCCCACGTGCACGGTCTCGACCCGGTGCGGCGCGGCGCAGTCCACCGGCGCGTACGTCGCCAGGGTCACCACGTCGGTGAAGTCGGCGGCCTGGCAGACGCCGGCGGCCGGGGTGAACGGGCCGGGCGCGGGCAGGGCCGCCCAGTCGTCGGCCAGGTCACCGTCCAGCCCGGCGGAGCCGGCGCAGCCGACCAGGAGGACTGCCGCGCTCACGGCGGCGAGCAGGGTGGTCATCGAACGGCGCATCGCGGCCTCCCCCAGCCACCGCGTCTCTTCGACGGGCACCCAGACTACCCACCGCCGCCCTCCGGTGACAGACCGCGCTCGCGCTCCCATTCACCCCGTACGCCGCGCACCCGCGGTCACCGCCCCGACAGACGGGACTTGTGGCGGCAGAAGGCGAGCGGGGCGGGTCAGGCGGCGGCGTATGGGTTGGGGACGGGGGCGCCGGCGGTGCCGGGGGCGGCGGTGGTGGGGTCGGTGTTCAGCTCGACGATCCGGTTGTCGGCGTCGACGTGCACGACCCTCGGCCGATAGGCCCGGGACTCGGCGTCGTCCATCTGCCCGTACGAGATGAGGATGACCAGGTCGCCCGGGTGCACCAGGTGGGCGGCGGCACCGTTGATGCCGATCACGCCGCTGCCCCGCTCGCCCGGGATCACGTACGTCTCCAACCGGGCCCCGTTGGTGATGTCCACGATCGCCACCTGCTCGCCCGGGAGCAGATCGGCGGCGTCGAGCAGGTCCTCGTCGATGGTGACCGAGCCGACATAGTGCAGGTCGGCCTGGGTCACCGTGGCCCGGTGGATCTTCGACTTGAGCATGGTGCGCAGCATCGGGATGCCTTTCGGGAACGTGGTGGGGGCCGGATTCAGGAGCGGGGGGCGAGCCGGATCGCCGCGTTGTCGATCAGCCGGGTGCCGCCGACCCAGGCGGCGACGAGCAGCCGTGCCGGACCGGACACCGGCCCCGGCTCCAGGTCCGGGTCGGTGAGCACCAGGTAGTCGAGCCGCGCGCCGGGCGTACCGGCGCCGAAGGCGGCGTGCGCGGCGGCGAGCACGGCCCCCGCGTCACCGCCCGCGTCGGCGGCCTCGGCACCGGCCCGCAGCGCCGCCGACAGGCTCAACGCGGTCTCCCGCTCGGCCGGGGAGAGGTAGCGGTTGCGGCTGGACAGGGCGAGCCCGTCGGGCTCCCGCACGGTGGGCACGCCGACCACCTCGACCGGCACGTCGAGATCCCGGGCCATCCGCCGCACCAGGGTGAGCTGCTGGTAGTCCTTCTCCCCGAAGAACGCCAGGTCGGGGCGGGTGAGCTGGAGCAGCTTCAACACCACCGTCAGCACCCCGTGGAAGAACCCGGGGCGGCTCTGCCCCTCCAGGTCCTCGCCGAGCGGACCCGGGTCGACCCGGACGCGGGGCTGGCCGTCCGGGTACATGTCCGCCACCGACGGGGCGAACACCACGTCGGCGCCCGCCCGCCGACAGATCTCCAGGTCGGCGTCGAGGGTGCGCGGGTAACGGTCGAAGTCCTCGTTCGGCCCGAACTGGAGCGGGTTGACGAAGATCGTGACGAGCACGTGGTCGGCCCGCTCCCGGGCCGCCCGCAGCAGCGTCTCGTGCCCGGAGTGCAGGGCGCCCATGGTCATCACGACGCCGACAGTGCCCTTGAGCCCGTCCCGCGCCGCGGCCAGCTCGGCGCGGGTGTGCACCAACTCCGTCACGCGGTCCCCTCCGTCCATCGTCGGCCCGTTCACGCGGCGACCTCCCGCCGGGTCCCGGCCAGCACGCCGAGCAGCGACTCCGCGTCGACCGGGCGGAGCCGGCCGGCGGCGATGGCCCGGTCGGCCGTACGCCGGGCCAGGGCCAGGTAGGGCGCGACCGACTCGGGTGCGGTGGCGGCGAGCCGGGCCAGGTGCCGCTCGACCGTGCCGGCGTCGCCCCGGGACACCGGCCCGGTCAGCGCGTCGTCGCCGAGGCGCAGCGCATTCTCCAGGGCTGCCCGCAGCAGCGGGGCGAGCACCTTCTCCGGCTGGGCCACCCCGGCGTCGCGCAGCCGGTCGGCCGCCTCGTTGACCAGGGTCACCAGGTGGTTGGCGCCGTGCGCCAGCGCCGCGTGGTAGAGCGGCCGGTCGGCCTCGCCGACCCACTCCGGCACGCCACCGAGGTCGGCGACCAGCCGGGCGGCCAGGGGGCGCAGCTCCGCCGGGGCCGTCACGCCGTACGAGATGCCGGCCAGCCGGGCGAGGTCGTCCGGCGTACCGGTGAAGGTCATGGCGGGGTGCAGGGCGAGCGGCCGGGCGCCCGCCGGGGCGGCGGGGGCGAGCACGGCCAACCCGTGCGCGCCGGAGACGTGCGCCACGACCTGGCCGGGACGCAGCGCGCCGCTGTCGGCCAGGTCGGCGACGACCCCGGCGAGCGCGTCGTCCGGCACGGCGAGCAGCAGCAGATCGGTGGCCGCGCGGGCCACGGCGGCGGCGGAGCGGCGGGGTACCCGGGGCAGCAGCAGCGCCAGCCGGGCCTGCGAGGCGCCGGAGCCGCCGGAGGCGGCGGCCACCCGGTGGCCGGCGGCGACGAGCGCGGCGCCCAGCGCCGCGCCGACCCGGCCGGCGCCGACGACGCCGACGGTGAGCGTGCGCGGGAAGGAGAGCGGGGCGCCGGATGTGGCGCCGCCCGACGGTACGGCGGCCGTAGGCGGGGTGGCCGCCTGCGGGCGCAGCGGTGCGCTCATGGCAACGATCCAGTCCTCGGAGGGGGTACCGGTCGATCGCAAGTATGCGCCGCCGTGACGGAGCCGAAACAGGGTCTGTGAAAACCTTCACCGGGCGGTGCGCGGGGGCGTTCCCGGCGGCGTGGGCGGCCGGCTGCGGCTACAGTGCCGCCTGTGACGGAGCGGATCGTGGTGGACGAGGTCGGCATCCGGACGGAGGACGATCGGCACAGCTTCGGCTGGCCCTGGGCCGAGATCCAACACGTCTCGGTCGCCGCGCTGCCCCCCGCGGAGCACCGGTTCCTGTACTTCGAGGTCACCCACGTGTCGGGCGAGTTCATGGAGGTCGGCGAGACGGTCGACGGGTTCCGGGAGGCGGTGACCGTCATCTCCGCCCGCGCCGGGCGGGCGGCCCCCGACCTCGACGCGCTCCGACCGTCCGACCCCGTGCTGGAGATCTGGTCGCCCCTGCGGGACGAGGGATGAGCTGATGCCGGTCCGCTGGCGGGACGCCATGGACCGGGCGCTCTACGGGCCGGGCGGGTTCTTCGTCGCCGGCTCCGGCCCGGCCGACCACTTCCGCACCAGCGTGCACGCGTCCCCCGCCTTCGCCGCCGCGCTGCTGCGGCTCGTCGAGCAGGTCGACGCCGCCCTCGGCCACCCCGCTGTCCTCTCCGTCGTCGACGTGGGAGCGGGTCGGGGTGAGTTGCTGCGTGCGCTCTCCGCCGCCCTGGGGGTTGCCGGGGAGCCCGCCCGCTCCGGGCGGTCAGGCTTGATCCCTCCGCAGGCGGCCTCCCCGGCAACCCCGACTCCCCCGGCCGCCGCCCGGCCCTCGCTCCCGTCCGGCCCGTCGCCCGCCGGTCCCGCCCCGTCCGCGCCGGTTACGCTCGCTCGACGGGTACGCCTCACCGCCGTCGAGAAGGCGCCCCGACCGGCCGACCTGCCGGACGGGATCGACTGGCTGGACGAGATCCCCGACGGGATCACCGGGCTGCTGGTGGCTACCGAGTGGCTGGACAACGTGCCGCTCGACGTGGCGGTGCACACCGCCGACGGCTGGCGCTACCTGCTGGTCGACCCGGCCAGCGGAGCGGAGACCGTGGGTAACCCGGTCGACCCCGCCGACGCCGACTGGCTGGCCCGATGGTGGCCGGCGCCGGGGGCCGGCGCGGACGGGATCGGCCCGACCAGGTCAGGGTTCCGGGCCACCGGGGTGCGAGCAGAGATCGGCCGGACCCGCGACGAGGCCTGGGCGGAGGCCGTGCGCCACGTCGACCGGGGGCTGGCGTTGGCCGTGGACTACGGGCACCTGAGGGACGACCGACCGGTCGACGGGAGCCTGACCGGGTACCGGGGCGGGCGGCAGGTGCCGCCGGTGCCCGACGGGACCTGCGACGTCACCGCACACGTCGCCGTCGACTCCGTCGCCTCCGCCGGTGGGCGGGTCGCCCGGTGCGCGTACGACCTGGTGTCGCAGCGGGCGGCGCTGCGGGCGCTCGGGGCCGACGGCGGGCGACCGGCGCTGAGCCTGGCCGCCAGCGACCCGGTCGGGTACGTGCGGGCGCTCGCCGCCGCCTCGGCCGTGGCGGAGCTGACCGACCCGGCCGGGCTGGGCGGGCACTGGTGGCTGCGGCAACCGGTCGGCGTCGACCCCGAGCGGTTCATGGCACGATGACGGACATGACCACGGACGCCGGCGACCTCCGCGAGCTGACCGTCGGCACCGGAGCGGGCCTGGTGGCGGGCACCGGCGGGGAGCAGCTCGGCACCGACATGGTGCTCAACATCGGGCCGCAGCACCCCTCCACGCACGGCGTGCTCCGGCTGAGGCTGGTGCTCGACGGCGAGCGCGTGGTGGCCTGCGAGCCGATCGTCGGCTACATGCACCGGGGCGCGGAGAAGCTCTTCGAGGTCCGCGACTACCGGCAGATCATCGTGCTGGCCAACCGGCACGACTGGCTCTCGGCCTTCTCCAACGAGCTGGGCGTGGTGCTCGCCGTGGAGCGGCTGATGGGCATGGAGGTGCCGGAACGGGCCACCTGGCTGCGGATGGCCCTCGCGGAGCTGAACCGGGTGCTCAACCACCTGATGTTCCTCGGCTCCTACCCGCTGGAGATCGGCGCGATCACGCCGATGTTCTACGCGTTCCGCGAGCGGGAGACGATCCAGGCCGTGATGGAGGAGGTCTCCGGCGGCCGGATCCACTACATGTTCAACCGGGTGGGCGGCCTCAAGGAGGAGGTGCCGTCCGGCTGGACCGGCCGGGCGCGGGCCGCCGTCGCGGAGGTCCGCGGACGCATGCCGGACCTGGACAACCTGATCCGGCGCAACGAGATCTTCCTGGCCCGCACGGTCGGCGTCGGCGTGCTCACCGCGGCGGACGCCGCCGCGTTCGGCGCGTCCGGGCCGGTCGCCCGGGCCTCCGGCCTCGACCTCGACCTGCGCCGCGACGAGCCCTACCTGGCCTACGACCAGCTGGACGTGCCGGTGGTGACGAAGACCGCCGGGGACTGCCACGCCCGCTTCGAGGTGCTGCTCGACCAGGTGTACGCCTCGCTCGACCTCGCCGAGCAGTGCCTGGACCGGGTGGACCGGCTCACCGGGCCGGTCAACACCCGGCTGCCGAAGGTGCTCAAGGCGCCGGAGGGGCACACCTACGCGTGGACCGAGAACCCGCTCGGCATCAACGGCTACTACCTGGTCTCCCGAGGCGAGAAGACGCCGTGGCGGCTCAAGCTGCGCACCGCGTCGTACGCGAACGTGCAGGCGCTGGCCACCCTGCTCCCCGGCTGCCTGGTGTCGGACCTGATCGCCATTCTCGGCTCGATGTTCTTCGTGGTCGGCGACATCGACAAGTGACCCGCGCGGCCCCGGTCGCCGGTCAGCGCCAGCGGTCGGCGGAACGCGAGCCGCCCGCGCGGGGGGCGTCGTCCTGCGGCGGGTAGCCGTAGCGTTCCTCCTGCCGTCGGCCGTACCGCTCCGGCTCGGGCTCCGGCTGGCGGGCGCGGTGCGCCTCGGGCTGGTGCCCGCGCTGGCGGGGCGGGCGCCACTCCTCGGGCACCGGCACCCCGCCGGCCGGCAGCGCCGGCGCGTCCCCTGGCTCCGTCCAGCCGCCCCGCCATCCGTCGTCCGCCCGTTCCCGATGCGGCTCGTCCCGGCGGACCGTCGCCCAGCGGTCCTCGACCCGGTACTCGGTGCCGGTGGCGTCCGCGTGCACCTCGGCGCGTCGCTCCCCGACCCGCAGTTCCCGGCCCCGGTCGTCGTCCCGCACGGCCGCCCACCGGTCACCGGCGCGCAGCTCCGACCAGTACTCACCGCTCTCCGGCCCCGCCTCGTCGGGCTGGTGCGGCCGGCCCCGCCCCGGCTGCTCGGCCGGCACGGCCCAGGCCGCCGGCCCGCCCGTGCCGTCCCAGCCCCGGTCGTCCCAGTGCTGCCCGCGCTCCTGCCGCTGCCCGCGTTCGTCCCGTCGGCCCGGCCACTCGCGGTCGGTCCCCTGCCCGGACCACTCGCCCCCGTCGCGCGATCGCGACCGGTCGTCGTCCCGGGGCACGCCGGCCGTCGCCCACGACCGGTCGTCGTTCCGCCGGGAACGGTCGTCGTCGCGCCGGGACCGGTCCTCCGGGTCGCCGTGGCCGGCCCGGGGCCGGTCGTCCGACTCGCCGGACCACGGCCGCTCCTCCGGTGCCGGCGACCACCGTCCCGCGTACCCGCCGCCGTACCGGCTGCCCGGGTCGCCGGGCACGGACGCGCCACCGTCCACGATGGTGTGCCGGGTGGTGACGTGGACGGTCTCGGTGTGCCGCACCACCCCGAGCGGGCGCGCGGCGGGCTGGCTCTCGGGCTCCGCCGGCCGGGCCGCCCCGTACACCCCGGCCGCTCCGCCGGCGGGTCGGTCCCCGCCGTACACCCCGGCGGACCCGGTGGTGGCGGGCCGGTCACCGCCGTACCCGCCGGCCGAGCCGCCGGTGGGCCGGTCCCCGCCGTACGCCCCGGCCTGGGCCGCCGGCCGCTCGACGCGCGGGCCCGGCTGGGGCCGGCGGGCGGGCTCCTCGTCGTCCCGGTCGGCGCGTCCCCAGCGGGACGCCGGATCGTCCTGGCCCGGCGCCCGCCCCCGGCCGGAGAACCCGTCGTCGGCGGATCCCGGGCCCCGGCCGGCATCGGCCTGGTCGTCGACTCCGGCCAGCGCGGCGCTGCTGGCGTCCAGCCGCCGGCGCAGCGCGGCGACCGCCTCCTGGGCCCGCTGGGCCTGGTCGAGCGCCTGGTTGCCGCGCTGGGCGGCCGCCACGATCTCCCCGCGCAGCTCGTGGCGGAGCTGCTCCATCTCGTCCAGCAGCTCCTCGGTGCGGGCCGGGCCGGCGCCGTCGGCGCGCAACGTGATCGACAGGCCGATCAGGACCACGGCCAGGATGGCGAGCACGGCGGCGAACCGCAGCGGACCGTTGCCGTCGGCGACGAGCAGGATCAGCGCCGCCACCGGCGCCAGCGCGACGCCGATCCAGAAGAGCACGGTGAGCAGCGGTGGATTGCGCTTGTCGGCGGGGGCGACCGGGGCTGGCATGGGTCCGCAGCCTACCGAGAGTTCCCTCGGCTGGAAACGGCTGGCGAGACCCGGCGGGACGGGACGGCGCAGCCGGTAGC
>NZ_JBEOVW010000016.1:15253-161254 GCF_040295705.1 Micromonospora sp. NPDC002717
AGCCGGCGGGACGGGACGGCGCAGCCGGTAGCCGGCGGCACGGGACGGCGCAGCCGGTAGCCGGCGGCACGGGACGGCGCAGCCGGTAGCCGGCGGCACGGGACGGCGCAGCCGGTAGCCGGCGGCGCGGGGCCGCCGGCGACCGGCCGGGGATCAGCTGGCGGCCAGCGCGCCGTCCGAGGAGAAGACCAGGCCCACGCTGGCGGCGCCGGTCTTGAGGGCGTTCTTGGTCTGCGGGCCGCCCTGGTCCAGCGAGCTGAACGAGCCGGCCTTGAAGTCGTAGACCTGGACCAGCCCGGCCCCGCACTTCGGCCGCTGCGGGCACTCCGGCGGCCCGGCCAGCACGGTGGCCTGGCCGGAGCACTTCGCGGCCAGGTCCGAGAGCGTGCGGACGCCGTACTTGTCGGCGAACGCCTTCGTCACGGCGAAGGCGTTCTGGTCCTGGGCGGCGGCGGGCGTGCCGAAGACGAGGCCCACCTTGTCGCCGGCGGCCTTCAGCGCGGCGACGGTCTTCTCCAGCTCGGGCGAGGACACCGGCTGGGCGTCCTTGCCGTTGGCCTTGGTGTTGAGGAACTCGGCCATGGTCGCCGCGTACTCCGGGACCACCTGGATCTCGCCCCGCTCCAGGGCCGGCTCGTAGAGCTCGCGGTTGCCGATCTGCTGCACCTTGGCCTCGTAGCCGGCGGCGGTCAGCGCGATCTTGTAGAGCTCGGCCAGGATCTCGTTCTCCGTGAAGTTGGCCGCACCGATCACGATCCGACCGCCGGGCCCCTTGGCGATTCCCGTGGTGACGCCGTTGGCCGCGGCGAACTCCTCGGCCGCCTTCTGCGCCGTCTTGCGGTCCACGTCGACGGCCTTGTTGAGCTGGATCAGCTTCGGCGTGTCGAGCGCCGCCGAGACCTTGTCCAGCGCCGCGAGCAGCTGCGGGTTGGCCGCCTTGGCGTTGACCGCCGGGATGACGTTGTCGGTGTTCTGGAGCTTCTTGTCGTCGTCGAGGACGACGAGCTGGTCACCGGTGACCGGGGCGCAGCCGGCCCCGGAGGCCGCCTGCTCCGGGGCGTCCGTGCCGGAGGAGCCGGCGTCGCCGCATCCGGTCAGCAGCCCCGCCGCGGCGAGGGCTCCCACCGCACCGACCGCCAGTCGTGTACGTGCGCGCATCAGTGCCCGCCTTCCGTGTCCCGGCGCGACCCGTCCGGGCCGGCCGCGTGTCCGACGGGCGATCCCTGTCCGGCCGCCCGCTGTGTCCGCCGGCGGCCCCCTGTCCGGCCGCCCACGATTTTCCACCCAACATCTTCCACACGCGTCCGACAACCCGAGGAAAGCTTTGTCACCGGATCGTCACCCGTCGACGGTCACCGGGCAGCGGACATCGATAAGCGGTAGCGGGCATCGACGACCGGCAGCGCGGGTCGGTGAGCGGCAGCGGGCGTCGGTGGCCGGCAGTGCCCGTCGGCGTGCGTCGGCGGGCACTCCCGGGTGTGGCGTCCGCCAGGGGCGGACCGGAGCTCAGCCGCCGGCCAGCGCGTCCGCCGCGCGGCGGCGGGCCCGGCGGCGGGTGGCCCGCAGCGGGCGCGGGGTGACCAGCCGCTCGACCAGGGCCAGCACCAGCTCGACCAGGACGGCGAGCCCGGCCACCAGCACGCCGCCGGCGAGGATCTGGCCGCCGCCGGCGGCGATGTCCAGCCCGAACCCGGCGCGGATGATCTGCCCGAGACCGCCGCCGTTGACGAAGGAGGCCAGCGCGGCGGTCGCCACCACCTGCACCGCCGCCGTGCGGAATCCGGCCGCCAGGTAGGGCACCGCCAACGGCAGCTCGACCCGGCGCAGCAACTGCCACCCCGAGAAGCCCATGCCGCGCGCCGCGTCCCGGGCCTCCGGATCGACCTGCCGCACCCCCGTGTACGCGTTGGCCAGCAGCGGCGGCACCGCGAAGACGGCCAGCGCGACCACCACCGACGGCTGGCCGAAGCCGAGGAAGGTCAGCGGCAGGATGGTGAGCAGCGCCAGCGTCGGCACGGCGAGGGTGACGTTCGACACCAGCACCACCAGGCCCCCGCCCCGACCCGTGTGCCCGAGCCAGAGCCCGATCGGCCAGGCGACCAGGCAGCCCAGCGCCACCGCCGCCGCCGACATCGACAGGTGCTCGCCGAGCCGCTCCAGGATCCCGCCCGGATTGGTCCAGTTCAGCGGGTCGTTGAGCCAGACCAGCGCCGCCTCGACGGGGTTCATCGGGCCCGCCCTCCGTTCGCGACCGCGGGACCGCGCCGCGCGGCGTTCCGAGCGCTCACGCCGCCCTGCTCCGCAGCCAGGGGGTCAGCAGCCGGCCCACGCCGGCCAGGATCAGGTCGAGCACCAGGGCGAGCAGGACGCAGAGCAGCGTCCCCGTCATGATCTGCGCCTTGTAGAAGTTGTTCTGGAAGCCGGCGAAGATCAGCTGCCCGAGACCGCCACGCCCGATCACCACGCCCACGGTCACCAGGGCCACCGTGGAGACCGTGGCCAGCCGCAGGCCGGTGAGGATGCCCGGCAGGGCCAGCGGCAGCTCGACCCGGAACAGCCGGCCCCAGCGGCCGTACCCCATCCCCTCGGCCGCCTCACGCACCTCGGGAGGCACCTGGTTGAGCCCGGCGAGGGCGTTGCGGACGATCACCAGCAGCGCGTAGAGGACCACCACGCTCAGCGCCGTCACCGCGCCGATGCCCAGGTAGGGCGCGATGAACGCGAACAGCGCCAGCGACGGCACCGTGTAGAGCACCCCGGTGACGGCCAACACCGGCCCGGCCAGCGAGCGGAACCAGTACGCGGCCACGGCCAGCGGCACGGCGACCAGGGCGGCGATCAACACCGCACGCACCGTCAGCGAGGTGTGCTCCCGCACGGCGGCGAGGATCGTGTCAGAGTTGTCCCGCACGTACTGCCAGGAGAACCACGGGTTACCCGGGTCGGCCCGGTAGCTCAGGCGGAAGGACATGTGTGGACGTTACCCCGGCAACCACGGATCACGGCGGGCCGCGTGCGGCGTCCATCGCGTTGGAGGGCATCCACAAGCGCTACCCGGACGGCACCGAGGCCGTACGCGAGCTGAGCCTCGACATCGCCGCCGGGGAGCTGGTGGTGCTCATCGGACCGTCGGGCTGCGGCAAGTCGACGGTGCTGCGGATGGTCAACCGGCTGATCGAGCCGACCGGTGGCCGCATCCTGCTCGACGGTGAGGACGTCACCCGGGTGGACCCGGTCGGGCTGCGCCGCCGGATCGGCTACGTGATCCAGAACGTCGGGCTCTTCCCCCACCAGACGGTCAGCGCCAACGTCGCCACCGTGCCCCGGCTGCTCGGCTGGCCCCGCGAGCGCAGCCGCCGCCGGGTCGACGAGCTGCTGGAGCTGGTGGGGCTCGACCCGGCGACGTTCGGCCGCCGCTACCCGCACGAGCTCTCCGGCGGTCAGCGGCAGCGGGTCGGGGTGGCGAGGGCCCTCGCCGCCGACCCGGTGGTGCTGCTGATGGACGAGCCGTTCTCGGCCGTCGATCCGATCGCCCGGACCCGGTTGCAGGAGGAGTTCCTGCGGTTGCAGGCCGAGGTGCGCAAGACGATCGTGCTGGTCACCCACGACCTCGACGAGGCGGTCCGGCTGGGCGACCGGATCGCGGTGCTCTCCCAGGGCGGTCGCCTGGAGCAGTACGACACGCCGGCCGCCGTGCTCGGGGCGCCCGCCACGCCCTTCGTCCGCGAGTTCGTCGGCGCCGACCGGGGCATCCGCCGGCTGGCGGTCACCCCGCTGACCGGCGCGGCCGTCGAGCCACTGCCGGCGACCGGGGTGGCCGAGCTGCCGACGGTGTCGCGGGGCGACTCGGCGTACGACGCGCTGGGGGCGCTGCTGACCTCGGCCGCGGACCGGGTGGTGGTGACCGACGAGGGGCGGCCGGTGGGCGTGCTCAGCCGGACGCGACTGCTCGAACTGGGCCGGCCCGACCGGTGACCGGGGCGGCCGCCCCGACGCCGGCCGGGAAGGCGGGCGGGCAGCGGGGCCGGGTCAGACGACGGGGCAACGCGGGCCGGCGGGTCAGGCCCGGCCGCCGAGGCTGGCCGTGCCGATGATCCAGCCGGAGAGGAAGCCGTACGTCGCGCCGGTGCCGGCCGACTGGATGGCGGTCAGCAGCGACGGATCGGGGCCGAGGAACGCGGCGAGCAGCGAAGCGAAGCCACCGGCCAGGACGTAGGCGGCCCAGCCGGAGAAGAACTGGCTCGCCGACCCCTGCACCCGGGCCACCTGCGTGGCGGGCAGCAGGTAGAGGAAGACCACCGCGAGGATCACCAGCAGGACGGCCCGCAGGTTCGCGACGAGCAGGCCGCCGGAGGCATCGCCGCCGTCGAACCGCCAGGCCGGCCAGGCGAGCAGTTGCAGGAACCAGCCGCCGGCGGAGTTGGGGTCGGTGCCGGTGGCCCAGCCGACGTACGCCGGGCTGCCGCAGACCGCGACCAGCAGGAGCGCGGCGAGCGCGCCGGTGCCCGCCGCCGTCCCGTAACGGCCGCCGGCCCGCGGCGGGTTGGTGAGCGCCATGATCGGATCAGTTCCCGGCGGACCTCGGGGAGCAAACCTGCCGGGGCCCGTCGGCCACCGTCACTTCCGCGGGTGCGTCATCAGGTAGTCGATGAAGGCGGCCCGCAGCAGCGGCGCGGACTCCTCGTAACCGTGCCCGGTCAGCTCCCGCCACAGCGCAGCGGCCTCGTCGATCGTCGGCCCCACCGAGTTGGGCGCGCCGTCCAGTACGGCGGCCTCGTCCGCGTTCGGCAGGTGCCGCAGCACCGACCAGAAGAAGCCCACGTCGCGGCGCTCCCGGGCGACCGCGAATGCCCGCTCCCGCAGCTCCTCAGTGGACAGCGCGTCGAGCTCCTCGAACGACCGGCCGGCGGAGGTCGATGGTGTGTCGGTCATGCCGCCGAGCCTAACCGCCGAGATCACCGCCGGCAGGGTGGACGCGACACCGGCCGGCACCGCCGGCCCGCCCCGCGGCCGGTCAGGGGTGACCACTCAGCGGTCGTCGCTCTCCCACCGGCGGGGCCCGCTCTCCCACCGCGGCACGCTCCAGGGGTCCGCCGGGCTCTCGGTGGACTGCGCCGGCAGGGCGGGCGGCCAGTCGCCGACCGGGTCGGGCCGGGGCGCCGCCCAACCCGTGCCGATCCGGCCGTCCCCGACCGGGACCGGTTCCGCCGCCGCGCCGACCGCCGGCCGCCCGTACGCCTCGACCAGGCGGGTGACCAGCAGCCCCACGCCGAGCGCCGCCGCGCCGACCGCCCAGCGGCTCACCGTCCAGCCCCGGGCCTGCGCGTACGCGACGAAGACCGCGACCAGGCACACCGCCAGCAGGGTGCCGAACACGCCGCCCCGCCGGCCGTAGGCGCTGGTGCCGGCGAGCAGCGCCATGCCGACCGCCAGCACCGTCCAGTCCAGCCCGGCGTCGGGCGCGACCGGCCCGGTGGCGCGGGTGGCGGTGAGCATGCCGGCGAGGGCGGCCAGCACGGTCGAGCAGACGAGCGCGCCGGAGACGACCACCGCCGCCACCACGCCGCGGCGGCGGGCCGGGTCGACGACCGGGCGGAAGCGGCCGACCAGCCGGCGGACCGCCCGCACCGCCCCCAACAAGCCGCCGAGCACGGCGACGGCCGCGAGCCCGGCGAAGAGGTGCAGCGCGCCACGCCCCGGGTCGTAGTCACCCTGCGGGAGGACCGGCGCGGAGCGCTGCTCGATGTACACGACGACCCCCGCCGCACCGGCGAGGCTGGCGGCCCAGCCGGGGACGTGCAGCACCACGACGGCCAGCGCCAGGGCGAGCCCGCCCAGCGCGGCGACCGCCAGGGCCGGCCCGGTGGCCGCCGTGACGCCCCGGTCGCCCTGCTCGGCCATGTGCAGCGCGGCGGCGACCGCCACCGGGCCCACCGCCAGGTTCACCGCGGCGGTACGCAGGCTCAGCCCGGCGGCCAGCGCCAGCAGCCCGAGCACGACCGCGTCCAGCAGCAGCGAGCGCAGCCCGGCGCCGCGCAGCGCGTCCGGGTTCTCCCGCCAGAGCAGGAACGTCCCGACGCCCAGCGCGACGAGGAGCAGCGACTCCCAGGCGACGTGGACCGCGAACCGGTCCCGGCCGGGTTCCCCGTGCGCGGGGTCGTCGAAGACGTTCTCCAGGACGGCGGCCGGGATGCCGGACGACGGCTCGGTGGACGCGTCGCGCCCCGGTTCGTCGTACCCCATAGCCGCCGCCTCCCACGTGGCCGCTCGTCCAGGTCCGACGCGCGGGCGGGCCGGGGCGGCCGTTGCTCTCCGGTCGCAGGCACGCTACCCGTGCGGGAGGCCGGGCGTAACCCCCGGATCAGCGCGGGCCGGGGCGGTTCTCCCGGTCGCCGGGCTCGCGGTCCTCGTCGTCCTCCTGCTCGGGGACGCGGCAGGCGCGCTCCAGCCAGAGCGCCGCCGCCACCAGGGCCAACCCCGCGAGCAGACCGGCGCCGGCGACCGGCCGGTCGTCCATCGCGGCGTCCGTGCGCTCCAGAAAGAGCCAGCCGGTCAGCCCGGCGTAGAAGCCGGCGAAGATCGCGCCGGCCAGCGAGGACGCCTTGGCCAGCACCACGAACCGGGCGACCAGCAGCGGGTTGACCGGGTCGCGGCCCGGCCGGCGCTCGATCCGCCCCCGGGTGTTGACCGCGGCGTACCCCTCCAGCACGGCGAGCGCGGCCAGGGTGACCACCGGCAGCCACGGCAGGTCGGGCAGGTAGTCGTAGTAGAGGGTGCTGATCAGCAGCCAGGCCACGGCGGCGGCGCCGAGGCCCGCCACCACCAGGGTGGAGATCCGGGTGGGGCCCATCCGGAACCGGTCCGGACCCGTCCCGCCCGGGCGTGGGGATCGCGCCTGCGTCATGCCGGCCGGCTCCACTGGGTCATGCCGTCGACTCTATCGCCAGATCCGGCCGGGGGCGCAGATCCAGGGCGTCGGCGGCGGCCGGGCCGGTGTTGAGCAGGTCCGTCAGCCAGCCGTGCCCGGGCAGCCGCCCGTACGGCTGGATGTCGATCCACGGCCGCAGCACGAACGCCCGCAGGTGCGCCCGGGGGTGCGGCAGGGTCAACTCCGGGTCGTCGCTGACCACCGGCTCGTCGTCGGCCCAGACGGCGATGACGTCGACGTCCAGGGTGCGCGGCCCGAAGCGCCGCTGCGGGTCGCGGGTGCGGCCCGCGGCGCGCTCCGCCGCCCGGGCCCGCTCCAGCCAGTCGCGCGGCGTCGCGGCCGGATCCTCGGCGAGCAGCACCGCGTTGAGGTACGCGGGCTGGTCCTGGTCCCCCCACGGTGGAGTCTCGTAGACGCCGGAGAGCAGGAGCACGTCGTCGCCGAACGCCGACACGGCGGAGCGCAGGTGCGCCAGCCGGTCGCCGAGGTTGCTGCCGAGGGAGAGGACGGCCCGGGTCACCGGTCGCGCCGCCGGGTCATGGTGACGGCCACGTCGGTGAAGGCGTGCGGGACGGGCGCCTCCGGCTTGTGCACGGTGACCGTGGCGACCTCGACCCTGGGGTCGGCCAGGCAGACGGTCAGCAGCCGGTCGGCGAGCGTCTCGATCAGGTTGACCGGCTCGCCGGTGACGACGGCGACCAGCCGCTCGGCCAGTTCGCCGTAGTGGACGGTGTCGCCCACCTCGTCGGAGCGCGCCGCCGGGGCCAGGTCCATCTCCAGGACGGCGTCGACGACGAAGTCCTGCCCCTGGGCACGTTCGAAGTCGTACACCCCGTGCCGGCCGTGCGCCCGCAGGCCGGTCAGTTGGATGCGGTCGGTCATCGGTCTCCTCCGTGGTCGGCGGTGCCGCCCGCCCGGCCGGCGCCCGCGTGGGCCGCCCGGGCCGCGCCGGTGGTCGGGGGCGTCAGGCGGGGCGCGCCGGTGGCCCGCCAGACGGCGAGCGCGTCCGCGGTGGCGCGGACGTCGTGCACGCGGACGCCCCAGGCGCCGGCCGCCACCGCGAGCAGGCTGGTGGCGACGGTGGCCGCGTCCCGGCCGTCCGTCGGGCGGGGGGCGTCGTCGGGGCCGGCGAGCAGCCGACCCAGGTACGCCTTGCGGCTGGACGCGAAGAGCAGCGGGAAGCCCAGCTCCAGCAGCTCGGGCAGGCGGGCGCTCAGCTCCCAGTTGTGCGCGGCCGTCTTGGCGAAGCCGAGCCCCGGGTCGATCACGATGCGGTCGGCGGCGACGCCGGCCGCCAGCGCCTCGTCGACACGCCGGCCCAGCTCGGCGCGGACGTCGGCGACCACGTCGGTGTAGCGGGCCAGCTCGCCCATCTCGCGGGCGTGGCCGCGCCAGTGCATCAGCACCCAGGGGCAGCCGGCGTCCCGGACCACCCGGGCCATGTCGGGGTCGGCGAGGCCGCCGGAGACGTCGTTGACCACCGCCGCGCCGGCGGCGAGGGCCGCCTCGGCGACCCGCGCGCGGGTGGTGTCGATGCTGATCGGCACGCCGGCGGCGGCCAGCTCCCGGACGACCGGCAGCACCCGGGCCGTCTCGGTGTCGGCGTCGACCCGGTCGGAGCCGGGCCGGGTGGACTCCCCGCCCACGTCCACCAGGTGGGCGCCGTCGGCCCGCAGCCGCACGCCGTGTCCGACGGCGGCGTCGAGGTCGGCGTACCGTCCGCCGTCGGAGAAGGAGTCGGGCGTGACGTTGAGGACGCCCATCACCACCGGGGCCGAGGCCCGTACCAGATCGGTCACGACTAGACGGTACCGGTCGGCCGGAGCACCCCGGGCGGGCCGGGTCGAGGGCGGTGACATGCGCATTCGAACGGGTGTACGGTTGGTCGTCCGGGTCGGATCGGGCAGACTCTTCGCGGCTTGTCGCATTGAGGGCCTGCCCGTACGCTTTGGAATTGCCCGGCATCGAGATGGCGAAGCCTGGAGGGAGGGCCGAAGCGGGAGAATCCGCCCAAAGCTCGCCACCCTCCGTGGCGGGCAACGAACGCAGGGTCATCGGCTCTGCGCCCAGTGAGCACCATTCCCGCCAGGCATGCCTACTGCACCACCGCGGCGCCGCCGGCCGCGACTTGGGGAGGTTCCAGTGATCGCCATCGAGCTGATGGAGACGGTGACGTCCGCCGCCGCCCACACGCTCTCCACCCTGGCGTCGACTCCACTCGCCGAGCCCGCGCCCAAGGGCATCGACACCGAGGGTGTCGTCACGTTCTTCGCCAGCAAGATCGCTCCGATCCTGCTGGCCGTGCTGGGCGTCATCTTCATCGGGCGGGCCAGCCGGGGCGAGATCTCCAAGGTGCTGACCAGCTCGGCCATCGCGATCGTCGGGCTCGCCTTCATCGCCGGAGCCGCCACACTCTTCTTCATCGGCGACTACCTGATCGACCTGATCTTCGAATAGGCGCGGGCACGACATGCGGCTGCGCACCGACGACGACATCTACCGGGCTCGCCTGGTCTACCTCGGGCCGCCCGGCTACACCCTTCCGGTCCACCTGCCCTACGCCCAGTACGGGCTGTTCATGCTGCTCGTCCCCCTCTACATGTTCATCCACTGGTTGTTCACGCTGCAGGTCGAACTCTTCCCGGCCTGGGAGATCGCGCTGGCCATCGTGACCACCTCGTTCATCTTCCGGTACGTCGACCCGGACCGGCCGGCGCGCATGGTGATCCGCACCGCGCTGACCGACTGGCGACGGACCCGGGAGCCGGCCGCCGAGCAGCGGGACCCCCGCCTGGTCGGCAGCCGGATCAGGATCCGGGAGGAGCTGGCATGACCGGGCGTACGCCGATCAGGCAGTCGCACGACGCGGGTGAGGCGGTCGCATGAGTCGCTCTTCCACGCCGGGTTCCCCGGCCGGGCGTCCGATCGCCCAGCACGGTAACCGTGCGCGGTCGTTCGACTACCCGGACGAGCCCGAGCGGGACGAGGTCGCCCTCGACCCGGCCCTCGTGACCACCCCCGGGCACGGCGGCGTCGGCGTCTTCCAGGCGCCCCGCCCGGTGCAGCGCCGGACGCCGCCGGTCGACCCGGGGCCACCGGCCGACAGCGCCGACATCGACTCGCCCTTCCTCGACCTGTTCGGGGGGACGCACCCCGGCACGCGGCCGGCCACGCCGCCGCGGGTCGGCGGGCGGGAGCACGCGGCCATCCCGCAGCAGCCGGCCGCCGTCGAGCCGGCCCCGGCCGCCGCTCCGGCCCCGCCGCGCGCCGCCCGGCCGCCCGCCCGTTCCACCGGCACGGCCGATCGGGCGCCCGCGGTGGAACCGCCGCTGGCGGACGCCGACGACGAACCCCCGGCCGTCGCGTACGACCCACCCGCCGTCGCGTACGAGCAGCCGGCGGTCGCCCACGAGCCGCCGGCCCGGGCGGTCCGGGTGCCGCACCAGCCCGGGGACCGGCTGCCGACGCTCCGCCCACCGGCGGACGACGCGGCGGCCGGCGTGACCCCGCCGCCCCCACCGGCGCCACTCGACCCGGCGCCCCCGGAGCGCCCGTCGCGGCGGGCCGGGGAGCGGCTGCCAGAGCGCACGGGGCGGGACGTGACGCCGCCGCGCCAGCGCTCCGCCGGCCGGCGCAACCAGCCCACCAAGCCGGTCCGCGTCAAGCCGCCGAAGATCAAGTTCGGCGACCGGGACCCAGCGGTCGAGCTGGCCATCACCGAGATCGCCGGCCACCTCACCTTCACCCCGAACACCGTCACCGCCTGGTACTGGCTGCCCGAGGTGCGCTGGGCGTTCCGGCCGGACGCGGAGCGGGAGGCGCTGCTCTCGGCGATCTCCGAGCAGTACGCCGGCCTGGCCGGCTTCCGGCTGCACCTGCGACGCACCACCCGGCCCTTCCCGGCCGACGAGTGGGCCCGCACCATCGACGCGCACACCCGGTCCCCGCTGCCCGACGTCCCGGGCACCGCCGGCTGGGCCGACCACCTGGTGGCCGCGCAGCGGCACCTGCTCTCGGTCAACCACGCCGAGGGGCAGACCTACCTCGGCGTCACCTTCGCCCGCCGCTCCCTCGGCGACTCGTTCACCGAACGCCTGCTGCGCACCTTCGGGCGCGGCGTGGCCGAGGGCGAGCGCCGCAGGCTCGGGCGCACCGTCGAGCAGTTCGACGAGGTGCTGGGCGCGTTCGGCATGCGCGGGCGACGGGTCACCGCGCAGGAGCTGGAATGGCTCCTCTACCGCTCCGTGGCGCTCTGCATGGCGCCCCCCGGCCGGCTCTCCCCGATCACCGACGGCCGGTGGGAACGCGGCGACCTGCTCGCCCTCACGGAGCAGGTGGAGCGCTACCGCACCCCGTACGGTTCCACCGTCAAGCTGGTCAACCGCATGACCGGCGAGGAGCGGCACGTCGCCGTGCTGGCGGTGGGCCGGATGGAACCGCTGGAGATCCCCGAGCGGCACGAGCCGTGGCTGCACTTCCACGAGCGGCTGCCCTGGCCGATGGAGCTCTCCACCCGGGTCGACATCCTCGGCTCCGGCGACTCCTTCCGTAACCTCGAGCACCGGCTCCGGATGATCCGCTCCCAGCAGCTCGACTACGCCGAACACGGCATCGACGCCCCGCCCGAGCTGGAGCGGCTGGCCAAGCGGGCCCTGGTGATCGGCGACGAGATGACGACCGGCCTGCCGGTCGACTCCGCCCGGGCGCACGGCTGGCACCGGATCGCCGTCGGCGGGCGGACCCGCGAGGAGTGCCTGGAGCGGGCCCGGCGGCTGATCCAGCTCTACTCCCGGGAGCTGCGCATCTCGCTGCAGCACCCGAAGAACCAGGACTGGCTGGCCCGCGAGTTCATCCCCGGCGAGCCGATCGCCAACACCGGCTACGTCCGGCGGATGCCGGTCAACCTGCTCGCCGCCGCCCTCCCGCAGGCCGCCTCCACGGTCGGCGACCGGCGCGGCGACCTGATCGGGCGGACGGCGGGCACCTGCCGCCGGCCCGTCTTCCTCGACCTGCACTTCCCGATGGAGGTGCGTGAACGCTCCGGCCTCGCCGTCTTCGTCGCCGAACCGGGCGGCGGCAAGTCCACCCTGCTCGGCGCCCTGGGCTACCTCGCGGCCCGGCGCGGCGTCCAGGTGACGCTGCTCGACCCGTCCGGCCCGCTGGCCCGGCTGTGCGCCATGCCCGAGCTGCGACCGTACTCGCGGGTGCTGAACCTGACCGGCTCCGAGCACGGCACCCTGGCGCCGTACTCGCTGATCCCGACCCCGCTGCGCACCGAATTCGGCAGCGGGGCGGCGGGCGACCGGGAGTTCGAGATCGCCGTCTCCAACGCCCGCGCCGAGCGGCGGATGCTCGTACAGGACATCTGCATGATGCTGGTGCCGCCGCAGGTGGCCCGCGAGGCGTCCACCGCCACCCTGTTCCGGCACGCCGTACGCCAGGTGCCGGCGGAGGAGACCTCCACCCTGGACGACGTGGTCGCCTGCCTCAGCCAGCTCGACGACGACGCCGGCAGGGAACTGGCCAACCTGCTGCTGGACACCGCCGAGATGCCGCTGGCCATGCTCTTCTTCGGCCGGCCGCCGGAGGGGCTGCTCGGCGCGGACGCGGCGCTCACCGTGATCACCATGGCCGGGCTGCGGCTGCCCGACCTGAAGATCGAGCGGGAGTACTGGTCGGCCGAGGAGGCGCTCGCCCTGCCGATGCTGCACACCGCGCACCGGCTGGCCGTACGCCGCTGTTACGGCGGGTCGATGTCGTCCCGCAAACTCGTCGGCCTGGACGAGGCGCACTTCATGGAGGGTTGGCGCTCCGGCCGCTCCTTCCTGGTCCGGCTCGCCCGCGACTCCCGCAAGTGGAACCTCGCCGCGCTGGTGGCCTCGCAGAACCCGCGCGACATCCTCGGCCTCGACGTGCAGAACCTGGTCTCGACCGTCTTCGTCGGTCGGATCGCCGAGGACGCGGAGATCGCCTCGGAAGCGTTGCGCCTGCTGCGGGTGCCGGTCGACGACGGCTACGAGGCCACCCTCGCCTCGCTCTCCACCGCGGACGCGACCTCCGCCACCCGGCTCGGCTTCCGCGAGTTCGTCATGCGGGACGTCGACGGTCGGGTGCAGAAGGTCCGGGTCGACGTCTCGTACGTCGACGGGCTGCTGGACCACCTCGACACCACTCCCGCCGCGATCGCCGCGGCCGCCGGGGTACTGCCGGCCGTCCTGCCGAACCTGGAGGCGTGACATGGCGGGGGCCCGGGCACGGCTGGCGGCGTTCCTTCTCGCACTTGGCGTACTCGCCGGGGCCACGATCGGCTGGCCGGCCCTCGGCGCCGCACCTGCCGTTGCCGCGCCGCCGACAGCCCAGGCAGCGGCGGCCGACCTCTGCACCACACCGGAGTGGCAGGCCGACTTCCGCGCCTGCGTCGCCAAGCTCAAGGAGGTCGCCGAGGACGACGTCAAGTGCCGGAACGCCCCGACCCCCGGCGCCCCGGACTCCGGGCTCGCCGGCTGGTTCGCCTCGCGTCCGGAGTCGGCCACGAAGCCGGGCCCGAAGGGCTTCTACAGCGACTACGGCTACGCCGGTTACAGCTACTCGACGTACGACGTCGACAGCGGCTGCGCGACTGCGGTGCTACACCCGGACTACAAGTTCACCAACACGGTGGCCAACGGCGAGTTCATGATGGCCACGGCGATCGTCGGCGCCTCGAACGCGCTCCGGGAGCGCGCCTGGGATCCGCGCTCGATGTGGGGCTGGGCGGACCCGCTGGTGGACCAGGCGACCAAGGCCGTCTACCAGAAGGTGTTCAGCGTCTTCGGCATCGTCACGCTCTGCGTGGTCGGTCTCTACCTGCTCTGGCGCTCCCGCCAGTCCGACATGAGCAACGCGATGACGACGGCGGGCTGGGCGCTGCTGGTGATGGTGGCGGTGACCGCCCTGGCCGCCTGGCCCGTCAAGTCAGCGAACATCGCCGACGGAACCCTCGTCACCACGCTGGGTGTGGTGCACGACGCTGTCGGTCCGGCTTCCAAGGACATTCCTGCGGACAAGTGCGCCCTGCCGAATCCGGACGCCTGCGTCGACAAGCGTCCGCCCGCTGTCCGGGCCAGTGACACGGCGACCGAGGCCATGCTCTACCGCAACTGGCTGCGGGGGGCGCTCGGCTCGGCCGACAGCGAGACCGCCAAGAAATACGGCCCGGCTCTGTACGACGCGAAGTCGCTCTCGTGGGAGGAGGCGGCGAAGCTCCGGTCGAATCCCGCCACCCGCGACGCCACCATCAAGGCGAAGCAGCAGCAGTGGGCCAGGGTGGCGCAGCAGATCGAGACCGAGGACCCGGAGGCGTACGAGTACCTCCAAGGGGTCCGGGACATGGACCGGATCGGGGCCGGCTTCATCGCGGTGCTCGCCGCCGTGCTCTTCGCGATGTTCGACCTGACCGCCTCGTTGCTGGTGCTGCTCGGCTTCCTGATCTTCCGCTGGGCGGTGATCGCCGCGCCGATCCTCGGCACGGTGGGTTTGCTGCGACCGGCCAGCGCCGGGCTGCGCCGGCTGGGAAACGCGGTGGTCGCCGCCGTCTTCAACATCGCGATCTTCGGCACCGGCGCCGCCATCTACCTCTTCGCGGTCGACCTGATCATGAGCACGCCGACGCTGCCGGGCTGGCTCCAGGTGGTGCTGGTCTGGCTCTGCGGTGTGGTGGGCTGGCTGCTCCTGCGCCCCTACCGCCGGATCACCCAGCTCGGCGGCAAGGACAGCAGCGAGGCGGTCAGTTCGGCCGGCTCCTGGCACCGGCGTTTCTTCCGGGACATGCGCACGGCCGCCCGGCTGGACGTCGCGGAGCCCGGCGGCACGGCCGAGCCGGCGATGGGCCGCCGTCGCGCCGCCGTGGCGGAGAAGAGCACCCTGCGGCCGGAGGCCCGCCGGGAGGACCCGTCGCACGCCCACACGGGTGGCGATCAGGAGCGGCAGCGGCCGGACGGCCGCGAGTCGGCCGCCGAGGCACCGGAAACCGCGGAGCGGGACACTCCCCGCCCGGTCGCGCCCCGGCCTCGTCGGCGCCAGCCAGCCGCCTGGACCGAGCCGGACGTGCCCGATGAGAACCCGTCATTCGTCATCTACCGTCCGGGCTCGGCCGAGCGTGAGCCGGCACGACCCGCGCCGCGGATCCGCTCCGAGGCGCGGTGAATGCGGTGCGTCGAGCCATCGAATTCCTTGTCACCCGGGTGCTGCGGTCCCGGTTCGGCATCGCGCTCGCTCTCGCCGTGATCGTGTTCGGGGTCATCGGGGCGGCCCGGCTGCTCTCCGGTCCCGGCGACCCGACGGACGGGCTCAGCAACCGTCCGAGCCGACCCATCACCACGGTCGCCCCGACCGCCGGTGACGACGGGGCGTTCTCGACGGGCGCTCCCCCGTCCCCGGTCACCCGCGCGGGTGAGCCCAGGCCGGAGGAGATCGCCGAGCGCTTCGTCGCGGCGTGGCTGGGCAAGCCGGGCGTCACGGCGGACCAGTGGCAGGAGGGGCTGCGTCCCCTGTCGACTCCGGCGCTGACCGAGAAACTGGCGGGCGCCGACCCGTCGGGGGTGCCGGCCGGGCAGGTCAACGGTGACGTCACGCTCCGGCCCCGGACCGAGAACTTCGTCGAGGTGCTGGTCCCGCTCGACGCGGGACGGCTCCGCCTCGAACTGGTGGCGCCCGACGGGCGGTGGCTGGTGGACGCGGTGGACTGGGAGCAGGAATGAGCGACGAGACCCGACCGCGCCGTCGACAGCCCCGGCTCGGGGCCCTGGCCGCCGCGCTGACCGCGACGTTCGCCCTGCTCTGCTGCACCGGCGGCGCCGGCGCCTTCTTCCTCACCGAACTCGGCGGTGACGCGGGTGACCGGATGTCGGCCAGCCTGGACTGCACGGAGGACTTCCGGGTCGACATCCAGGGCAGCATGCCCCGAATGTCCCAGTACGGCGAGGTCGAACTCCGCAACGCCGCTCGGATCATCAAGGTCGGGCAGGAGATGAAGGTGCCGCCGCGCGGCTGGGTCATCGCCGTGGCGACCGCCATGCAGGAGTCCCGGCTGCGCAACCTGGCGAACCCGACCGTCGGCGAATCCGAGAACCTGCCCAACGAGGGCATGGGGGCCGACCACGACTCTGTCGGCCTCTTCCAGCAGCGGGCCAGCTGGGGCAGCGTCGCCCAGCGGATGACGCCCGAGTACGCCGCCCGGAAGTTCTACGAGAAGCTGGTCAAGGTATCCGGCTGGGAGCGGATGCCGCTGACGCGGGCCGCCCAGGCGGTGCAGATCAGCGCCTTCCCGGACGCCTACGCCAAGCACGAGGAAGTCGCCTCGCAGATCGTCAACGCCCTGGCCGGTGGGGCGGCCCGGACCGTGCTCGTCGGCGGGAAGCAGGCATGTGACCGCGCCGCCGGCGGAGAGATCGCCGCCTCGGGCTGGACGGCGCCCATCCCGGGTGGCGTCGGGTCGGGCTTCCGCACGGCGAGCCGGCCCGGGCACAACGGAGTCGACATCGCCGCCCCGAAGGGAACCTTGATCCGGGTCGCCGCCACCGGCCGCGTCCTGGTCTCCCGTTGCGACCCGGACAATCGCGGGCGGCTCAGCTGCGACGCCGACGGTTGGCCGGACAAGGGCGGCTGCGGCTGGTTCGTCGACGTCCTGCACGCTGGCGGCCTCATCACCCGCTACTGCCACATGGTGAGCAAGCCCCGGGTCTCCGTCGGCCAGACCGTCCAGGCCGGCGAGGTCATCGGCGAGGTGGGCAGCAGCGGCAACTCCTCCGGCCCGCACCTGCACTTCGAGGTGCACGAGGACGGGGACCGCAGCAGCCGGGGCGCGATCGACCCGGTGCCGTTCATGCGCTCGCGGGGAGCGCCGCTCAAGGGCGCTGCGTGAGGCGCCAGCCGTCATGAACGAGCCGCTCCCCGACCCGTTCGCCGACCAGCCCGACTGGGCTCCCCGGCCGCCCCGGCCGATCGAGATCGTGCCGGCCACCGGGCGCGTCGAGCTGCGCGGGCACCGGGTCCTGGTCGGCCTGCCCGGGCTCGGCTGGCGCGGGGACCTGCGGGCCGACGAGCGGGTGGTGCAGGGCAGCCGGACCTACGTCCCGGTGATCCCCGAGCACGAGTGGTACCGGGCGGAGTCCGACCAGGTGGAGGTGTTTGCGCCGCTGGTCCCGGTGGAGCGGGTCTGGGTGGAGACGGTGGGGAGCCGGCGGCCGGACACGTCGGTGGACCGCGAGGCGGGCATCCGTCTCGTCTCCCTGGACGCCCCGGCGCACCGGGTGCCGACCCCGGTCTTCGAGGCGGACGCCGTCACCGGCCGCCGGGTCGTGCACGTCGTGGAGTCTGTCGAGCACCGGGACCTGCGGGCGGTCACCGAGACCTACTCGGGCGCCGACGGAGACATCTGCGTGCGGGTCACGCCTGAAGTGGAGTGGTACCGCTGGGCCTGGCGGGGCCAGTCACCGGCCACACTGGAGGTCCCGGTCCACCTGCTCTGGATCGAGTGACGGCTCAGGCTGCTCTCGACCCTGCACAGACCCGCCATTCGTCGTCCAGGCGGGCGGTGAACTGCCACGGCTGCCGGTCGCTCTGAGAAATGCCGTCCACATGGGCGGAGATGATCAGGTCGACCCGGATCTCCGCGCTGTCACTCTGTTCCTGAACGAGGAGGCTGCCCCAACTGATCGTGAAGGTGGTCGAGAATCTTTTCTCGCGCGCGATCAGGTCGTCCCGTAGCGCCCGCAACTCCGCGATTTCGCCATTGTTTTCGCAGGTGAAAAGGTCGGCGCGGGTGTCGTTGCGATCCACGAGGAACGCCCGCAGGTAGTTGTCCACCACCACGTCGGGCGCGCTGCGGTCGGGGGCGGCAGCGCGGTTGTAGAGGACGTATCCGGCGGCCACGCCGCCAAGGCACAGCGCCGCGACGATGCTCGCGACGACCGTGAGCACAGTGCGCGCCCGTCGCCTCGGCCGCTCCGGTGCCGGGGCCGGCGACGGCGGCGCCAGGTGGTCGGAGGGGGGCCGTTGCGCCGGTACGCGGGAGACCTGGGAACCGGCGGGGGGCTGCACTGATTCCACCCTCTGAGGCTAGCGGCTGGGCGCCGGAGACCCAATGCCCCAGATGCAGCGGATCGTGACGGACCACTCCCCATTGGTGAGATCCACGACAACACCGGCGCAGCGCCGCCGCGCATCCCGGACGAGCCGCTCCGGCTGGGTTACCGTCTCTGCGCGGGGAGGGGTTGCCAACCTCGGACAGAGGGGGTGGACGCGGTGACCGGTCCGAAGGCACGGACGAACCGCGCCGCCGCAATGCACCGGCAGGCCGCCGCCACCGCGACCGCCGCCGCCGGAATCCTCGACGACACCCGTCCCGTTCCCGCCGACCAGCACCGCCAGTACGAGTTGGCCGACCGCCTCCGGTCCGCGGCGGCGGTGCTGGCCCCGGGCTGGGCGGGTGCTCCCCTGGAGGCGGTCGCCCCGACCGCACCTGCCGGCGAGGGGCCGCCCGCCTTCGTCCGGGTCGGCACGGCGGCGCCGCTCGACGACGCGCGCTTCCCCGCGCTGGTGCCGCTGCTCGGCACGGCACATCTCGCCGTGGACACCGACGCCCGGGATCCCCGGGTGGCGGGGCTGCTCCGGGCCGTACTGCTGCGGCTGTTGGCGGCGACCCCAGCCGGGGCGCTGCTGGTCCGCGCGGTGGACGCGACGGGTACGACCTTGGAGCCGTTCGCGGCGCTCGCCGACGCGGGCCTGCTGCCGCCCCCGGCGGTGGACGTGGCGGGCCTGCGGGCCGTGCTCACCGAGGCCGAGCAGTGGGTGGCCCCGGGGGCGAGCGGGCGTCGCCGGCACGACCGGACGCTGCTGCTGGTGATCGCGGCGCTGCCCGACCTGACGGGCCCCACCGACCTGGCCCGGGTGGAATCGCTGGCCGAGCAGGGCCGGTCCGCAGGGCTGCACCTCGTGGTGGCCGGCTGGCCCCCGGCGGGCCCGTACGCCGATCGGGCCCCGCTGCCGCAGGCGACCACGCTGGCGATCCGGAACGCGTACGCGCTGCTGGGTGATCCGCCGGGCGGGTCGTTCGCGGGCCCCGGCGCGGAGCCTCCGGGCGGGTTGAACTCGCCGGTCTTCGTCGAGGCGGATCCGCCCAGCGACCTCGTCGACGCGGTGTGCCGCCGGTTGGCCGCGCAGGTGGAGGCGGGTTCCCGGCTGGCCCTGACGGACCTGCTGCCGCCGCCCGACGGGGAGTTGTGGACGGCGACCGCGACTGACGGGCTCGCGACGACCGTCGGCGACGCGGGTGGGCGGGTGGTGTCGCTCGGGTTCACCGAGCTGACCCCGCACTGGCTGGTCAGCGGCCGCTCCGGCGCGGGCCGATCCACCTTCCTCACCACGGCGCTGCTCGGTCTGGCCGCCCGGTACGGTCCCGAGGAGCTGGCCCTCTACCTGGTGGACCTCGCCGACGCCGAGTCCTTCGTGGAGTTCCTCCAGACCGAGCGGGACCGGTCGTGGATCCCGCAGGTCCGGGCCGCGGCGATGGCGGCCGACCGGGAGTACGTGCTGAGCCTGCTCGACGAGCTGACAGCGGAGGTGCGCCGCCGCGAGGAGGCCGGCAGCCGGGCGGGCGGGCAGCGCTTCGCCGAGCTGCGGCAGCACCGCGCGATGCCCCGGATCGTCTGCGTGCTGGACAATCTTCCGCTGCTCTTCGCCGAGCGGGACCGGCTGGCCGTGGACGCCGCCGCCCGGCTGGACGCGCTGGCCCGCACGGGGCGCGCGTACGGGGTGCACCTGGTGCTGGCCGGCGAGGGCGACCTGGGGTTGGGCTCGCGTACGGACCGCGACTCGGTGCTGGGGCAGTTCCCGGTGCGGGTGGCGCTGCCCGGCGGGGGCGCGGTGCTGGAGCCGACCAACGACTCGGCGGCGGGGCTGCCGGTGGGCAGCGCGGTGGTGAACACCGCGGGCGGGCTGGGCGGGCCCCGGGGCGCCATCCGGGGGCACGAGCGGATGGTCCGCTTCCCGGACCCGCAGGACCATCCCGACACGGTCGGGCAGCTGCGGCAGCGGCTCTGGTCGGCACGACCGGAGGGGTCCGCCCCGCCGGTGGTCTTCGCCGGTTACGCCCGCCCGCTGCTGCGCAACGATCCGCGGCACCGGGCCGCGCTGGCCGGGCGGGCGCCCGGCCCCGCCGCCCTGTTGGGCCGGGCCGTGGACGTGCCCCGGACCACGGTCGCGGTGCCGCTGGGGCCGGCCCCGGGGCGCAACCTGGCCGTCCTCGGCCCCGGCCCGGAGGCGGCCCGGCTGCTGGCCACGGCGGCGCGCAGCACCGCCGCCCACCACGCGCCGGGGACCGCCCGCTTCGTGCTCGCCGCGCCGGACGACGACTGCCGGCCGCTGGCCGACGCGCTGGCTGCCGAGCTGGCCGGTCGGCACCCGGTCGAGACGGTGGACGTCGGCGGCCTGCTCACCGCCGTGGACGCCGTCGAGCCGGCGTACCTGGTGGTCTTCGGCCTGGATGTGCCGTCGCCGGAGCAGTTGCCCCCGGAGCGGCTGCGCGCGCTGCTTCGGGAGGGCCCGCCCGCCGGGCGGCACCTGCTCGGCCGTTGGCGCACGGCGCCGTCCTTCGCGGCGCTGTTGGAGCCCGACGGCGAGGTCGAGAAGCTCGCCGCGGTGGCGGTGGTGGACCTGCCCGGCGCCCAGCTCGCGTCGGTCTTCGGCCGGCCGGTGGAGTGGCGACCCCGCCCGGGCCGGGCGGCGCTCTGGGACGGGCCGGGTGAGCAGGGCACGGTGCTGGTTCCCTTCGCGGAGCAGGGAGAGCCGACATGACCCGCAGCGGGGCGCGGAGCAGGCCGGCGCACGCCGTGCCGGGACGCCAGCGGGGCGCCGCCGGGCCACCGCCGGGTGGGCCCGACGCGGCGCCGGGGGCCGTCGCGGGCGGCGACCCGGTGTCCGCCGCGTGGACCGACTACCTCGCCGCCGCCCGGCAGCTCGACGGGGTACGCCGGGACGCGGCCACCGCTGCCGGTGAGCAGGCCCGGTCGGTGCAGGCTGCCCGCGAGGAGCTGACCGCCGTCCGCACCCGGCTCGCGGCACAGGAGACCCGGCTGCGCGAGCGGGGCGTACCACCGATCTCGCTGGTCCCGACGCCGCCTGAGCTGACCGAGGCGGCCCGGTCGATGGCGGGTGGGCCGGCTGCGGTGCTGTCCGCGCTCCGCGCCGCCCGGGGCCGCGCGGACGCCGCGGACGCCGCGCTGGCCGCGCGCGGCCTGCCCCGCCTGGCCGCCTGGCCGGCGCGCCCGCGCAACCTGCTGCTGTACGCGCCGCTGGCCCTGCTGGTGCCGCTGCTCCAGGTGGCGCTGTTCGTGGCGACCGGTTCCGGGGCCGCGAGCGTGGCGGCGCTGCTCTGCGGGCTGCCGATGCCGGCGGTGGCGTTCGCGGCGGGCTGGCTCGGCGTCGGGCGGCTCTTCCCGGCCGGGGAGGGTGGCCGGGTGGACCGCACGGCCCGGCTCGGCGCGCTGGTGTGCCTGGTCCCGGCGGTGCTGGTCAGCGCGGGCCTGCTGCTCGCGATGCTGGCGGGCTGAGGGGCCCGGAAAGGCAGGATGCTGGCCGGCTGAGCGGAGCCGCCGCGCGCGACTCGGAACCCGACTCGCGATGCCGGTCGGCTGGGCGCGCGCAGTCGCCGCGCCGCGCCTCGGAAACGCGACTCTCGATGCTGACCGGTTGGGCGGGGCCGTCGCGTGACGTCCGGACACGCGAGCGGCCGGCCGACCCGGAGTGCGGGTCGACCGGCCGTTTTCGGGTCGGTCCCGGTCAGCGGGGGATGATCAGCGCCATCGCCTCGGCCCGCGACTTGGCGTCGTGCTGGAGCGTGCCCCGCACGGCCGAGGTGATGGTCTGGGCACCCGACTTCTGGATGCCGCGCATCGCCATGCACATGTGCTCGCACTCGAGCACCACCACCACGCCGCGCGGCGCGAGCTGCTCCATCAGCAGGTCGGCGATCTGCGAGGTGAGCCGCTCCTGGACCTGTGGCCGGCGGGCGAAGACCTCGACCAGCCGGGCCAGCTTGGACAGGCCGGTGATCCGGCCGTCCGGCCCCGGGATGTAGCCGATGTGGGCGCTGCCCCGGAACGGCAGCAGGTGGTGCTCGCACAGGCTCATCACGTCGATGTCCCGGACCAGCACCAGCTCCTGGTGGTTGGCCTCGAAGGTGGTGCTGAGCACCTGGGCCGGGTCGACCCGCAGGCCGGCGAAGAGCTCGGCGTACGCGCGGGCCACCCGGGCCGGCGTCTGCTGGAGCCCGTCGCGGTCCGGGTCCTCCCCGACGGCGATGAGGATCTCGCGGACCGCCTTCTCGATCCGCCCGAGGTCCACGGTGTCCTCGACGGGTCGGCCGGTGAGCTTGCCGCTGATCAGGCGCGCGGCCACGTAGTCGAGGTCGCCGTCGGGCTCGGTCGCGGAGACGGCCAGTCCCCGGTCGTCCCGGGAACTGGCCGTCGGGTCGGTGCTCAGTGCGTACCGTCCGAGTTGTTCGAGCTGGTCGAGGTGGTGCCGCCGACCGTCGCCTGGGCGCCGTCGGCCTGGGCCTGCACCTTGAGCGCCTCCTTCTCGGCCGGCGTGAGCACCGGCGGCTCGGTGGAGGGCTGGCGCTTGCCGAAGCCGTTGTACGGCGCCATCGGCGGCCGCTTGGCCACCCGGGCGCAGATCCGGGCCATGTCGGCGGTGGAGAGGGTCTCCTTCTCCATCAGCTCCAGCACGATGTTGTCCAGGACGTCCCGGTATTCCACCAGGATCTCCCAGGCCTCGTCGTGGGCCAGCTCGATCAGCGCCCGCATCTCGCCGTCGATCTCGGCGGCGACGGCGTCGGAGTAGTCCCGCTCGTGGCCCATGTTGCGGCCGAGGAACGGCTCGTCGCCGCTGGTGCCGTACTTGATCGCGCCGAGCTTGGAGCTCATGCCGTACTGCGTGATCATCGCGCGGGCCAGCTGGGTGGCCTTCTCGATGTCGTTGCCGGCGCCGGTGGTCGGCTCGTGGAAGACCAACTCCTCGGCGGCCCGGCCACCCAGCGCGTACGCCAGGGTGTCGACCATCTCGGCGCGGGTCTGGGTGTACTTGTCCTCGGTGGGGAGCACCAGGGTGTGGCCCAGCGACCGGCCGCGGGACAGGATCGTCACCTTGTGCACCGGCGCGGCGTGCGGCAGCGCCCAGGCGACCAGCGCGTGCCCACCCTCGTGGTACGCGGTGATCTTCTTCTCCTGGTCGCTCATCACCCGGGTCCGGCGCTGCGGACCGGCGATCACCCGGTCGATCGACTCCTCCAGGGAGTCGTTGGTGATCGCCCGCTGGTCCTTGCGGGCCGTGAGCAGCGCGGCCTCGTTGATGACGTTGGCCAGGTCGGCGCCGCTGAAGCCCGGGGTGCGCCGGGCCACCGAGTCGAGGTCGACGTCGGGGGTGAACGGCTTGCCCTTGGCGTGCACCCGCAGGATCGCCTTGCGGCCCTCCATGTCGGGGGCGTCCACCGGGATCTGCCGGTCGAAGCGGCCCGGGCGCAGCAGCGCCGGGTCGAGGATGTCCGGCCGGTTGGTGGCGGCGATCAGGATGACGCCGCCCTTGGTGTCGAAGCCGTCCATCTCGACGAGCAGCTGGTTGAGGGTCTGCTCGCGCTCGTCGTGGCCGCCGCCCATGCCGGCGCCGCGGTGCCGGCCGACGGCGTCGATCTCGTCGACGAAGACGATCGCCGGGGCGTTCGCCTTGGCCTGCTCGAAGAGGTCGCGGACCCGGCTTGCGCCGACACCGACGAACATCTCGACGAAGTCGGAGCCGGAGATCGAGTAGAACGGCACCCCGGCCTCGCCGGCGACGGCGCGGGCCAGCAGCGTCTTACCGGTGCCGGGCGGGCCGAAGAGCAGCACGCCCTTCGGGATCTTGGCGCCCAGGGCCTGGTACTTCGCCGGGTTCTGCAGGAAGTCCTTGATCTCGTGCAGCTCCTCGACGGCCTCCTCGGCGCCGGCCACGTCCGCGAACGTAGTCTTCGGCGTGTCCTTGGTGATCATCTTCGCCTTGGACTTGCCGAAGTTGAGCACCCGGGAGCCGCCGCCCTGCATCTGCGACATGAAGAAGAGCAGCAGGAGCACCAGCAGGGCGATCGGGAGCAGGTTGACCAGCAGGCTCACCCAGATGCTGTCGGACGACACCTTGGCGTCGGCCGGGCCGGTGACCCGGTTGTTGGCCTTGGCCTCGAGGACCTCGTTCCAGACCTCGTCGCCGACCTCGTAGGGGAACTGCGCCTCGATCCGGTCGGTGGTGGTGTCACCGAACTTGGCCTTGTCCTTCAGGTCGAGCTGGAGCGTCTGCTCCTTGTCCTGGAAGACGACCTTCTCGATGCCGCCCTTGTTGAGCTGGTCGAGCGCGATGGACGTGTCCACCCGGTGGTAGCTGGGACCAGCGGTGAACAGTTGACTGAGCACAACGGCGCCGAGGATGACCAGGATGATCCAGACCACCGGTCGGCGGAAGAAACGCGTACGTTCCATGCTGTTGTCGAGCGCTAAGGCGCCCGCATCCTCCTGATCGACGTCCTGTCCGTCTGATGGTGTCGCCGCCTGCGGCGGCGGCCGGAGCCGCCGTGCGGGCCGACTCGACCCCGAGGCGCGAAGTTTGCCGCGCCGCGGTCATTCGACGGTACACCGTGTGCGCGAGGAGTGAGCTTGCGAGCCCCGCAGTCGCGCACGAACGGAACATCGTGCGCGCGGAGCGAGTTCGCGAGCCCAGCAGCCTGCGCGTCGGGCGAACCGGGTCCAGCCGACGTGGCGGGAGCTCCGCGCCCGGCCGCCCGACCGCCCGGTCCAGCGGTTCGAGGGGTCGGGCGTGGAGGATGCCTCCACGCCACCGACCTATACCGTAGTCCGCCTGGCTGAGAGCCCGCTGAACGTCCGCTCGATGGACGCCGATGCGAGAGGGGCTCAGGCCCGGGCGTAGACCTCGGGCTTGAGTACGCCGACGTACGGCAGCTCGCGGTAGCGCTCGCCGAAGTCGAGGCCGTAGCCGACGACGAACTCGGTGGGGATGTCGAAGCCGACGTACTTCACCGGCACCGGCACCTTGACCGCGTCCGGCTTGCGGAACAGCGCGACGACCTCGACGCTGGCCGCCGAGCGGGACTCCAGGTAGCGCAGCAGCCAGGAGAGGGTCAGGCCGGAGTCGACGATGTCCTCGACGACGACCACGTGCCGGCCGGCGATGTCCCGGTCCAGGTCCTTGAGGATGCGGACCACGCCGGAGGAGGTGGTGCCCTGGCCGTAGGAGGAGATGGCCATGAAGTCCAGCTCGGCGGGCGGTCCGTTGCGGCCCAGCGCCCGGGCGAAGTCGGCCATGAACATCACCGCGCCCTTGAGCACGCAGACCAGCAGGAGCCCGTCATCGACGTCGGCGTAGTCCGCCGAGACCTGCTTGGCGAGTTCCGCGGTCTTCTCGCGGATCTGCGCCTCGGAGATGATCACGTGGTCGATGTCGGCGTCGTACCAGGAGCCGTCAGCCATGGCTCCTAGCCTGCCGTACGCCGGATGGCCTCCGTCGGCGGGGCCGCCCCTTTTGGAGCGGTCCCGCACGGGATGAATGACGCGAAGGCCACCAATCACCTCAGCAGGTACGCGACCGCCACCGGCGGCCGTCGTCGGTCGGCTTCCAGTCGGCCGAGTCCCGGCTGTCGGCGGTGAGGCCGGCGGCCGAGGCCGCGGCGAGGAGGAGGAAGAAGAAGAGGAAGAACAGGAACTCCATGGCGGCGCTCGCTTTCGCATGATTGCTGTCGGTTTCGCCGCCGGTGCGCACCGGACTGCACCCAGTCTGCGCCGAGCCCGACAGGCCGGACAGTGGCAGGAATGCCACTCGCCCTCGATTTCCTGCCACTCGTTCGGTTACCCTCGTCACATGCTCAGCTCGGTCGCCGTCCTCGCCCTGGACCGGGTCGCCGCGTTCGAGCTCGGCGTCCTCGCCGAGGTCTTCGGCACCGACCGCACCGCCGACGGGTTCCCCGGCTACCGGTTCCACGTGTGCAGCCCCGACGGCGGGCCGGTCCGCACCACGTCGGGCTTCCAGCTGACCCCGCACGCGGACCTCGGGCCGGTGGAGGACGCGGACCTGGTCGCCGTGCCGGCCCACGAGCACGGCTCCACGGTGCCGGCCCCGGTGCTCGACGCGCTGCGCCGGGCCGCCGACCGCGGGGCGTACGTGTTCAGCGTCTGCTCCGGAGCGTTCGTGCTGGGCGAGGCCGGCCTGCTCGACGGCCGGGAGTGCACCACCCACTGGCGATACGTCGACGAGCTGCAACACCGCCACCCGACGGCGAAGGTCCGGTGCAACTCGCTCTACGTGCAGGACGACCGCCTCATCACCAGCGCCGGCACGGCGGCCGGCATCGACGCCTGCCTGCACCTGGTCCGCCAGGAACACGGCTCGGCGACGGCCACCCGGCTGGCCCGCCGGATGGTGGTCCCCCCGCACCGCGACGGCGGGCAGTCCCAGTACGTCGAGGCCCCCATTCCGAGGACCCCCGAGGCACCCACGCTGGAACCGGTGCTGGAGTGGCTGATGGGGCACCTGGACCGGCCGGTGACCGTGGACGAGCTGGCCGCCCGGGCCGGGATGGCCCCGCGCACGTTCGCCCGGCGGTTCCGGGCCGAGACGGGCACCACGCCGCACGACTGGCTGACCAACCAGCGGGTGCTGCTGGCCCGCCGACTGCTGGAGGAGACCCGGCTCAGCGTGGAGGCGGTCGCCGACCGGGCCGGCTTCGGCGACGCGGCGGCGCTGCGGCACCACTTCACCCGCCGCGTCGGCGCCACGCCCCAGACCTACCGGGCCACCTTCCGCGACCGGGTCGGGGTCTGAGCCGCCCTATTCCCCGGTCCAGCCGCCGCCCGGCCCGCTCACCGGCCGCCGTCGGCTGACCGGACGCGGTCACCAGCCGCCCATCGCGCCGTCCACCCGGGATTCCGAGCCGGCGACGTAGCCGCCGTCCGGCAGCCGCCAGATCGCCTGCCCGTACCCGAAGACCGCCGGCTCGTCGGCGACGGCGATCTCGTGGCCACGGACCCGCAGCTCGGCGACCGCCGCCCGGCCCTCGGCGGTGCCGACCAGCTCCGGCTCGACCAGCACCGACCGCCCGGCGTGCCAGTACCAGCGCGGCGCGTCGAGCGCCGCCTGCGGGTCGAGCCCGCCGTCGAGGGTCGCCGACACGAGCTGCACGTGCCCCTGCGGCTGCATGTGGCCGCCCATCACCCCGAACGGCCCCACCGGCCGCCCGTCCCGGGTCAGGAAGCCCGGGATGATCGTGTGGAACGGCCGCTTCCCCGGCCCCACCGCATTCGGGTGCGCGGGGTCCAGGCGGAACCCGAGCCCCCGGTTCTGCAGGGCGAAGCCGTGCCCGGGCAGCACCACGTGCGAGCCGAAGGCCAGGTAGGTCGACTGGATCAGGCTGACCATCATGCCGCCGGCGTCGGCGGCGCAGAGGTAGACGGTGCCGCCGCGCTCCGGGTCGCCCGCGGTCGGCTCCCCGGCCCGCTCGGTGATCAGCGCCCGGCGGGACGCCGCGTAACCGGGCGAGAGCAGCGCCCGCGTCGGCACGGGCACCCGCTCCGGGTCGGCGACGTGGGCGTGCGCGTCGGCGAAGCCGAGCTTCACCGCCTCGATCTGCCGGTGCAGCCGCTCGGCGAGGGGCAGCGCGGCGAGGTCCGCCCCGTCCAGGATGTGCAACGCCAGCAGCGCGGCCAGACCCTGCCCGTTCGGCGGCAGCTCCCAGACCTCGTGCCCCCGGTAGCGGGCGGCCACCGGGGCCACCCAGGTCGAGCGGTGCCGGGCCAGGTCGTCACCGGTGAGGAGACCTCCGGTGCGGGCCGCGTGGGCGTCGAGCGCCTCGGCGATGCCGCCGGAGTAGAAGTCCTCCGCCCCGGTGGTGGCGATCCGCCGCAGGGTCTCCGCCGCGTCGGGGTTGCGCCAGCGCTCGCCGGGCCGGGGCGCCCGGCCGCCGGGCGCGAACACCCGGCCGAACTCGGCGTACTCCGGCCCGGTCAGGCCGGCGTGCGCGGCGAGCGCGCGGGACCAGGTCGCCGCCACGCCCGTGGAGACCGGGTAGCCGTGCTCGGCGTAGCCGATGGCGTCGGCGAAGAGCTCGGCGAAGGGCAGCGAGCCGAACCGGTCGTGCAGGTCCCGCCAGCCCGCCGGCGCGCCGGGCACGGTCACCGGCAGCCAGCCCCGGGCGGGCATCGCCGGCCCCGCCGACTGGGCGCCGCCGAGCGCCTCGACCGGGGCCGCGCCACGCCCGCCGGTCGCGGCGAGCACCAGCTCGTGGGTCAGCGCCGCCGGGGAGCGGCCGGAGGCGTTGAGGCCGTGCAGCCGCTCACCGTCCCAGACGATCGCGAAGAGGTCGCCGCCGATGTCGTTGGACGGGGGCTGCACCACGGTGAGGGTGATCGCGGTGGCCAGCGCGGCGTCGACGGCGTTGCCGCCGCGCCGCAGCACCGCCAGGCCGGCCGCCGCGGCCAGCGGCTGGCTCGTCGCCACCGCGCCGTGCGGCGCGAAGAGCGGCTGTCTGGGGTACGCCATGCGCCATGTCTACCGCCTCCCGGCGGCTCCCGCGCCCCCGCGAACGGCGTCGACGCCCGCCACGTCCCCTCCCGCCCCGCGGTGACAGACCCCGTCAGCGGGGGACGGCGGGGGTGAGCCGGCCGTCGCGGCGGACCACCCGCAGCCCGCCCGGCAGGTACGCCGCCCCCTGCCCCCGCCAGCCGGTGACCAGCGTGTCCAGCGCGGTCACGTGCCGGTACGACAGGGCGGCGGGCGGGGCGCCCAGCTCCCGGGCCCAGGCGTGCAGCACCCGGCCGCGCACCGCCGGCGAGAGGGCGGCCAGGGCGCCCACCGAGAGCCCTCCGTCGGGATGGCGGACGTCGGCCAGCGCGGCGGCGGCCAGCTCGTCGAGGACGGCGTTGTCCGCCGCCACCAGCCGGGCCGTCCGGGCCAGGTTGTCCAGCACCCCCGGCCCGAGCGCGCGGACCAGGGCGGGCAGCACGTCGGCCCGCACCCGGGCGCGGGCGTACGAGGGGTCGGCGTTGTGCGGGTCCTCCCACGGGCTCAGCCCGAGCATCGCGCACGCCTTGCGGGTCTGTTCCCGGCCGACCTCCAGCAGCGGGCGCAGCAGGGGCACCCCGTCGAGGTCCCGCCGGGCTGGCATCCCGGCCAGGCCGCGCGGGCCGGCGCCGCGGGCGAGCGCGAGCAGCACCGTCTCCGCCTGGTCGTCGCGGGTGTGCCCGGTGAGCAGCGCCGCCGCCCCGTACCGGCCGGCCACCTCGGCGAGCGCCCGGTAGCGGGCCTCGCGGGCGGCCGCCTCGGGCCCGCCCGGTCGCCCGGCGACGTCGACCCGCACCGACTCGACCGGCGCCAGGCCGATCTCGCGGGCCCACGCCGCCACCGCCGCGGCCCGCTGCGCCGAGCCCTCCTGGAGGCCGTGGTCGACCGTCACCAGGCCGGCGGCGCGACCCAGCCGGGGCGCCACGAACGCGGTCGCGGCGGCCAGCGCGAGCGAATCCGCCCCGCCCGAGCAGGCGACCAGCACCGGGCCCCCGGGCGGCAGGTCGGCCAACGCGCGGCGGACCGCCACCCGGATCGCCGCCACCGGCGGGGCGAGCGCGGCCACGGCGTACGGTCAGCCCGTGGCCTGGACCGGGCCGACCGGCCCGTGTACCCGGGCCACCCAGGCGTCCGGGTCGCCGAGTTCCTCCAGCCGGGGCAGGGTGAGCGGCGAACCGAAGATCTTGTTGAAGCCGTCCATGCCGACCCGGTCGACCACCCCGTGCACGAACTTGCGGCCCTCGGCGTACTGGCGCATCTTGACCTCCACGCCGAGCAGCCGGCGGATGGCCTTCTCCAGCGGGTTGCCGGCCTCCCGGCGCCGGTTGAAGCCCGCCCGGATCCGCTCGACGCTCGGGATCACCTCCGGACCGACGCCGTCCATGACGAACTCGGCGTGCCCCTCCAGCAGGGTCATCAGCGCGGTGAGCCGGTCCAGCACGGCCCGCTGCGCCGGGGTCTGCACGATGTCCAGCACGCTGGTGCGGCTCTCCGGGTCCTTCACCGCGTCGGCAAGGGTGGCCACGCCCCGGCGCAGCCGCTCCAGCAGGTGCTCCCCGCCGCTCGACGACGCGTCCACGAAGGCCTGCACCTCACTGAGGAAGTACGCCCGCATCCAGGGCACGGCGGTGAACTGGGTCCGGTGGGTCACCTCGTGCAGGCAGACCCAGAGCCGGAAGTCGCGGGGGTCGGCCTCCAGCTTCCGCTCCACCTCGACGATGTTCGGCGCGACCAGCAGCAACTGCCCGGGGTCAGCAGAGAAGACCTCGTACTGGCCGAGGACCCGGCCGGAGAGGTACGCCAGCACGGTGCCGGCCTGCACTCCGGTCAGCCGGGAACCGATCGCCTCGGTCAGCGGGCCCGGCTGCTTGTCCTTCGTGAGCCGGCCGACCAGCGGCGTGATCACCTCGCGCAGCCCGGCGATGTTGGCGGCCGCCCAGTCCCGGCGGTCCACCACCCGCACCGGCGGGTGCGCCACCTGCGAGCGCAGCCCCGTGTAGTCGGCGACGTGCCCCGCCGCCTCGTCGGTCAACCGCCGCAGGTCGCCGACCACGTCGGTGGCCTCGGCGTACGACACCCGGGGGCCCGACTTGCCCAGTGCCCCCGCGGTCGCGGCGGCCAGATCCCAGTCCACGAACTGCGCCATGCACCCACCGTACCCGCGCCGGGACACCCCGGCCCGGGCTCGCGTCGGCGTGATCGCCGCCGGCCGCGCCCCGCCCTGTCCGGTCAGCGGCAGCCGCAGCCGGCAAGGGCGGCGCCGATCCGGTCCAGCGCCACCCGGGCGGCCTCCTGGCCGTCGGGCGGCACCGCGTCGGTGAGCACCGCGAAGGTGAGCAGCCGCCCGTCGGCGGTGCTGACCACGCCGGCGATCGCGTGCACCTTGGTCAGGGTGCCGGTCTTGGCCCGGACCACCCCGGCACCGGCCTTCGTCGCCGCCGTGCCGTACCGGTCGGCGAGGGTGCCCGACCAGTCGGCCACGGGCAGGCCGCCGAAGATCGCGGCCAGTTCGGGGCGGCTGCCGTCGCCGGCGAGCGTGATCAGGTCGGTGAGCAGCGAGGGGCTGATCCGGTTGCTGCGCGACAGCCCGCTGCCGTCGGCGAGGGACAGCTCGTCGGCCGGCAGGCCCAGCTCCCCCGCCACCGCGTCCATCGCCGCACCGGCGCCCTCGAAGGAGGCGGGCTCGTTGCGGGCCAGCGCGACCTGGCGGGCCAGTGCCTCGGCGATGATGTTGTCGCTGTCGCTGATCATGATGTCGACCAGCCGGACCATCGGCAGCGACTCCACCTTGCCCAGCTCGGTGCCGGGCCCGGGCGTGCCGGTCGCGGCGCCGCCGTCCGCCGCGGGTGCGGTGCCGCGCTTCACCGTGTCGGCCGGCACGCCGAGCAGCCGGGCGAAGGCCCGGCCGGCCGCGAGGTCGGGCTGCGCCACCCGCTCGGCCCAGTGGTTGCCGGCCGCGTCGTCCTTCTTGGCGCGCGGCACGTCGCCGCGGGCGCCGTCGGTCATCAGCGCGGTGATCGCGCCGCCGTAGCCGCCGGTGGGGATGTCCTCGTCCCATCCCGGCTCGTAAACGGGGCCGGAGTAGAGCGACGAGTCGACCGTCACCTTCGTCGGCTCCGTGCCACCGAGCGCCGTGCGTACCTGGCCGGCGAGGTCGTCGAGGCGCGCCGCCCCGGGATAGAAACCCTTCTTGTCGACCGCCAGCGTGGGGTCGCCGCCGCCGACGAGCACCACCTCGCCGGGGTTCGGGCCGGCGACCGCCCGGGTCGGGATGCGGTACGCGGGGCCGCGGGCGGCGAGCACCGTCACCCCGGTCACCAGCTTGGTCACCGAGGCGGGCACGGTGCCGTCGTCCTCGCCCCGGCCGAAGAGCGGCTGGCCGGTGGCCACGTCGGCCACCGAGACGTTGACCCGGTCGCCGAGCGCGGACACGTCCACGAGCGGGGCGAGTGCGGCGCGTACCCCCTCGGGGGTGGGCAGCGGGGCGTTCGCGTCCGCGCCGGACAGCACCGCCCCGGGCGCCGGCTCCGCCGCCTGCGTGGCCCTCCGGTCGGCCGGCTCGTCGCCCAGCCAGTCGGCGATGGGGCCCGGCCGGACCACGGCGATCCCGACGGCGGCGAGCACGAGCACGAGCACCGCGGCCAGGGCGACGGGCAGGCCCCGGCGGCGTCCCGGGCCGGGCGTCGGGGGAGCGGCCGGAGGAGGGGCGACCGGCTCGGGAGGCCCGCCGGCGGGGCGGGTCGCGGCAGCGGCCCAGAGGTCGGTCGGCCCGGGCCGGGGCGGCTGGCCGTACGCAGCCGGGCCGGCGTCGCCGGGCGACCCGGGCGTGCGGGGAAGGTGGGCGTCGGGCACCGGGAACCGCCCGGTGGCCCCGCCGGAAGCAGATCGACCGGTCCCCCGTCCAGCACCGCCCTCCGGGCGGTAGTGTGAATCTTCCCTCCCCACGACCCCCTCCTCCCCCCGCGAAATCTGCTTGGGTGACACTACTTCGGTCCGAACACTATGCGGCGGCCGGAGCCGGCGGGTGGGCATTCACCCGACGGGAGCGGCGTGCCGCTGGTTTCCGTTAGCCAGCGTGGGCAACGAGGGAGCGTGCAGATGGATTTCGACGTGACGGTTGAGATCCCGAAGGGTCACCGCAACAAGTACGAGGTCGACCACGCGACCGGCCGGATCCGGCTGGACCGCACGCTCTTCACCTCCACGCAGTACCCGGCGGACTACGGCTTCATCGAGGGCACCCTGGGCGAGGACGGCGACCCGCTGGACGCGCTCGTGCTGGTGCCCGAGCCCACCTTCCCGGGCTGCCTGATCCGGTGCCGCACCATCGGCATGTTCCGGATGACGGACGAGAAGGGCGGCGACGACAAGGTCCTCTGCGTCCCCTACGAGGACCCGCGCCAGGAGCACCTGCGGGACATCCACCACCTCGGCGAGTTCGACCGGCTGGAGATCCAGCACTTCTTCGAGGTCTACAAGGACCTCGAGCCGGGCAAGTCGGTCGAGGGCGCCACCTGGGTCGGCCGGCAGGAGGCCGAGGCGGAGATCGCGGCGTCGTACCGGCGCGCCAAGGAGGCCGAGGAGCGCGGCGAGTCCACGCACTGACCCCGGCACCGAAGACGTCGACGGGCCCGGGGGCCGCTCAGCCGAGCAGCCCCCGGGCCCGTTCGTACAGGTCGAGCACCGCGCAGGCCACCGGCACCACGGAGACCACCAGGGCGGTGTCGGCCAGGTCGGCGACCCGACCGACGTACGGGGAGACCGGGCGGCGGGCGTACGTGGTGCCGGCGGCCACCGCCAGCAGGGCCAGCGCCAGCCCGCCGACGACCAGCGCGAGCCGACCGGCCGGACCGGAACGCTCGGCGAGGACGGCGCCCAGCACGGCGTACCCGGCGAGGCCGGCGACCACGGTCGGCACCCGGTGGCGCAGCGCCACGAAGAGCCGGGAGCGGAGCAGCAGCACGGTCGCGGCGACCGCCACCAGCAGCCGGCCGGCCAGCCCGCCGGAGAGGCCGAGGACCAGCGCGGTGGCCACCGCCAGCACGGCGTGCCCGAGCAGCATCCCGGTGAGCATCTCCTCGGTGCGGGCGACCGCCGCGTAGACCCGGTCCCGGTCGGGCAGGTCCCGGGCCCGGTCGGCGTCGCCCGGCTCGCCGGTCGGCAGGGTGATCGGGGGCAGCGGCACCTTGCCGAGCCGGATGGCCAGCAGCGGGACCGCCCCCACGGCGAAGACCAGCACGCAGAGCAGGACCGCCGCCGTCCCGGCCGGGCTGAGCAGCAGGCCGCCGAGCGCCGCCAGCGCGCCGGCGGACCCCGCGGTGGCGCCGGCCACGAAGACCCGGAGCCGGGTGGCGATGCCGACCAGCCCGAGCACCGACACCAGCAGCAGCGCCACCGAGCCGGCCAGCAGCTCGGGCGCCCCGAGCCAGCGCAGGCCGGCGACCGGCCCGACCGGGTCGCCGGAGCTGACCGCCAGGGCGCCCGCGAGGGCCGCGTACGGCAGGGCGTAGCCGCCGAGGGTCGCGCCGGTCGAGGCGTCCCCGTGGGCGCGGGACGCCACCACCCCGGCGAGGGTGAGCAGCAGCGCCACCACGGCGGCGGCCGGCCAGCCGGCCCGGTGTCCGGGCCCGCCGGCCGCCAGGGCGAGCAGCCCGACGGCCAGCGGCACGGCCGCCCCGGCCAGGGCGGCGGCCCGGGTGGCGGCGGACGACCACGCGCCGCCGCGCCGCCGGGCCCCGTCGGCGATCGCCTCGACCACGTCGTCGTACTCCAGCTCGGGCCACTGCGCGTGGGCCGGCACGAGGTGCAGCACCTCCCCGTCGCGGACGCCCTGCGGCAGCAGCGCCTGCGCGGTGGCCAGCACCGCGCCGTCGGTGCGCCGCAGCACCCAGCCGCCGTGCCGCTCGCCGTCGTCGGCGAGGCCCTCGCCGGCGTGCCGCAGCACCTCGGGCAGCAGCTCGGCCAGGGGCACCTGCTCGGGCAGGGCGACGTCGACCCGCCGCTGGGGGGCGCTGATGGTGACCCGGGCCAACCCGACTGTCATCGACCGGCCTCCATATCGAACGGGGTTGGTGGCTGCGCGGACGACAGGACTTTACCTACCATGTGTCGGGCTCGGGTCACCGAGCGCTGTCAGGAGGTCGAGTGTCCACCGTCGTCATCAAGCGGCCACCCCGACGTCCGGCGCCGGAGATCCCGGTCGGCGAGCTGCCGGTGGACGCGCCGCCGGAGATCCCCGCCGTCGCCGGCGGGCGCTGGCAGCAGCTGCTGATGGTGCTGCCGATGCTCGGCGGCACGGTGGCGATGGCGATGATGTTCGGTCGCGGCGGCGGGGCGTACTCGTACGTGGTCGGGGCCATGTTCGGGCTCTCCTCGCTGGCCATGCTGGTGACCTCGTGGGGCAGCGCCTCGGGCACCCCGAAGAAGTCGGAGATGATGGCCGCCCGGCGGGACTACCTGCGGCACCTGACCGCGCTGCGCCGCCGGGTCCGGCACACCGCCGGGCAGCAGCGCGCCGGGCTCTACTACCGGCACCCGGATCCCGGCCGGCTCTGGTCGACCGTCGACAGCCACCGGGTCTGGGAACGGCGCCCCGCCGACCCGGACTTCGCGGTGGTCCGGGTCGCCGTCGGCCCGCAGACCCTCGCGACCCCGCTGGTCCCGCCGGTCACCCGCCCGCTCGAGGAGCTGGAGCCGATGACGGCGGGCGCGCTGCGCCGGTTCCTGGACGCGTACTCCGTGGTGCCCGACCTGCCGGTGGCACTCTCGCTGCGCAGCTTCGCCCGGGTCTTCGTCCGGGACGCCACCGGCGGTCCGGGCGACGGGTCGGCCGGCCAGGCGCTGGCCCGGGCGATGCTCGCCCAGCTCGCGGTCTTCCACGCCCCGGACGAGCTGCTCGTCGCGGTCTGCGCCGGGCCGGAGCGGCGGGCCGCCTGGGAGTGGGTCAAGTGGCTGCCGCACGCCCACCACCCCACCCGCACCGACGCCCTCGGCCCGGTGCGGCTGGTCACCAGCGCGGCGGCCGAGCTGGAACGGCTGCTCGACGAGGTGCTGGCCAGCCGGTCCCGGTTCAGCCCGGCCGGGCCCGCCACCGACGGCCCGCACGTGGTGGTGGTGCTCGACGGGGGCGACCTGACCGGCGCCACCGACCTGACCGGGGACGGCGGCATCGACGCGGTGACGGTGATCGACCTGGACACCCCGCCGCCACGCCTGCTGGACCGGTTCGCGCTGCTGCTGGAGCTGCGCCACGGCCGGCTGCACTCCCACTCCGCGGAGGGGCACGCCGAGGTGGGCACGGCGGACCGGCTCGACCCGGTCGACGCCGAGGCGATCGCCCGACGGCTGGCCCCGCTGCGGCTGGCCACCGCCGTACGCGGCCCGGACGCCCCGCCGGGCGCCGAGCCGGGCCTGCCCGAGCTGCTCGGTCTCGGCGACCCGGCGGGCTTCACCGCCGAGCAGGGCTGGGCGCCCCGCTCCGCCCGGGAGCGGCTGCGGGTGCCGATCGGGGTGGGCACCGACGGCGGCGCCATCGAGCTGGACCTCAAGGAGTCGGCGCAGGACGGGATGGGGCCGCACGGCCTGCTGATCGGGGCAACCGGCTCCGGCAAGTCGGAGCTGCTGCGCACGCTGGTGCTCGGGTTGGCCGCCACGCACAGCTCGGAGCAGCTCAACTTCGTGCTGATCGACTTCAAGGGCGGCGCCACGTTCGCCTCCTTCGACCGGCTCCCGCACACCGCCGCGGTGATCACCAACCTGGCCGACGCGCTCCCGCTGGTCGACCGGATGGTCGACGCGATCAACGGCGAGCTGGTCCGCCGCCAGGAGCTGCTGCGCCGGGCCGGCAACTTCGCCAGCCTGCGCGACTACGAACGCGCCCGCGCCGCCGGCACCCCGCTCGCCCCGTTGCCGTCGCTGCTGCTGATCTGCGACGAGTTCTCCGAGCTGCTCTCGGCCAAGCCCGACTTCATCGACCTCTTCGTGCAGATCGGCCGGCTGGGCCGGTCGCTCGGCGTCCACCTGCTGCTGGCCTCGCAGCGGCTGGAGGAGGGGCGGCTGCGCGGGCTGGACACCCACCTGTCGTACCGGATCGGGTTGCGGACCTTCTCCGCGCTGGAGTCCCGGACGGTGCTCGGCGTGCCGGACGCGCACGAGCTGCCCCGCTCCCCCGGGCACGGCTACCTGCGCTTCGGCACCGAGCCGCTGGTGCGGTTCAAGGCCGCGTACGTCTCCGGGGTGCTCCGCCGACGCGACGCGGCACCGGGCGCGGGCGGCGCGGGAGCCCCGCGCCTGCTCTCCTTCTCCACGCACCTCGTGCCGAAGCCGGAGCCGGTCGGGCCGCCCGCGCTGACCGCCTCGGCCGACGAGGGCGACACCGGGAGCCTGCTGGAGCTGATGGTCGACCGGCTGGCCGGCCAGGGCCCGCCCGCGCACCAGGTCTGGCTGCCCCCGCTCGGGCGGGCGCCGGCGCTGGACGAGCTGCTCGGGCCGGTCGCCGCCGACCCGGCGCGCGGGCTCGCCTTCGGCAACCCGGAGCTGCACGGCGCGTTGCAGGTGCCGGTGGCGGTGGTCGACAAGCCCTTCGAGCAGCGCCGCGACCTGCTCTGGTTGTCGCTGGAGGGCGCCGCCGGGCACGTCGCGGTCGTCGGCGGGCCGCAGAGCGGCAAGTCGACGGCGCTGCGCACGCTGATCTGCGCGCTGGCGCTCACCCACACCCCGGCCGAGGTGCAGGTCTACTGCCTCGACTTCGGCGGCGGCGGGCTGGCCGCGCTGCGCGACCTGCCGCACGTCGGGGGCGTCACCGGCCGCGCCGACCCGACGGCCGTCCGGCGTACGGTCGGCGAGATCGCCACCCTGCTGGTCGACCGGGAACGCCGCTTCGCCGAGCTGGGCGTGGAGTCGATGGCCGCCTGGCGACAGCGGCGGGCCGCGGCGGCCGGCACCGGCCAGCCGGGCGCCGACCCGTTCGGCGACGTGTTCCTGGTGGTGGACGGCTGGGCCACCCTGCGCGGCGAGTACGACGACCTGGAGCCGCTCGTCACCGACCTGGCCACCCGCGGCCTGTCGTACGGGGTGCACGTGGTGGCGACGGCGGTGCGCTGGCTGGACTTCCGGCCGGCAATCCGGGACCTCTTCGGTTCCCGGCTGGAGCTGCGCCTCGGCGACCCGTCCGACTCGCTGGTGGCCCGCCGGGCGGCGACGAACGTGCCGGAGAAGACCCCCGGCCGGGGCGTCACCGCGGAGAGCCTGCACTTCCTCACCGCGCTGCCGCAGCTGGCCGCCTCCGGCGGGGACACCACCGATCTCGTCAAGCAGGTCGCCGGGAACTGGACGGGGCCGGCCGCGCCCCCGGTGCGGCTGCTGCCGCCGGTGCTCCCGTACGCCGAGCTGGACCTGACCTCGACCACCGGCCTGCGCATCCCGGTCGGGATCGCCGAGGCGGACCTGCGCCCGGTGGTGCTGGACTTCGCCACCGAGCCGCACTTCGTGGTCTTCGGCGACGCCGAGTGCGGCAAGTCGTCGTTCCTGCGCGCGCTGGCCACCTCGATCATCACCCGGTTCACCCCCGAGCAGGCCCGGGTGATCCTGGTCGACTACCGGCGCAGCCTGTCGGACCTCACCGAGGCCCCACACCTGATCGGGTACGGCTCCGCCGCGGCGCACACCACCGAGCTGATCGACTCGGCCGCCGGCTACATGCACGGCCGGGCTCCCGGGCCGGAGGTCACCCCCGCGCAACTGCGGGAGCGGTCGTGGTGGTCCGGGCCGGAGCTGTTCGTGCTCGTGGACGACTACGACCTCGTCGCCGGCGGGCCGGCCAACCCGCTGCGCGCGCTGGAGGAGCACCTGCCGCACGCCCGGGACGTCGGGCTGCACCTGGTGCTCGTCCGGCGCTCCGGCGGCGCCGGCCGGGCCCAGTACGAGCCGATCGTGCAGCGCCTCCGCGAGCTGTCCACGGCCGGGCTGGTGATGGCGGGCAGCCCGGACGAGGGGGCGCTGGTCGGCCCGGTCCGGCCCGGTCCGCTGCCCCCGGGACGCGGCCGGCTCGTCACCCGGCGCGAGGGCGTACGGCTGGTCCAGCTGGCGTATCTGCCGTCGCCGTGACGGGTGTCCCCGGATCGCCCCGCAAGGCCGCGGGGAACCGGTAATCTCCGATCGTCATGTTTGCGTCTGGGATGAACGGCTTGAGGATGTGACCACGGTGCGGCACAGCTGTCCGCCGGCGGGCCGGCGGATCGCCGGACGCGCGTTGCTCGGGGTGGCGGCCGCCGTCGCCTCGGTCGCCGGGCCGGTCACCCCGGCCGACGCCGCCCCCCGACCGGTCGCCGCCGCCCCACCGGTCGCCGCCGTCCCGGTGCCGCTCGCGCCCACCGACAGCCAGAGCCGCCCCGACCAGATCCGCGACGAGCAGTGGCAGCTCGACGCGTTGCAGGCGAAGGCGGCCTGGCGCAGCTCGACCGGGCGCGGGGTCACCGTCGCGGTGATCGACTCCGGGGTGGACGCCTCCCACCCCGACCTGGCCGGTCAGGTGCTGCCCGGCCTCGACCTGGTCGACCCCGGGGGCTCCGCCGACGAGCCCGACCCGGTCGGCCACGGCACGACCGTGGCCGGGCTGATCGCCGGGCGGAACGACGACAAGCGCGGCGCGGTCGGCCTCGCGCCGGAAGCCCGGATCCTTCCGGTCCGTGTCCTCGACGCCGAGAACCGCTACGACGACGCGATGATCGTCGCCAAGGGTGTGCGCTGGGCCGTGGACAACGGCGCCCAGGTGATCAACCTGTCCCTCGGCGGCAGCGGCGACAGCGCCGCCCTGGCCGCCGCGATCGACTACGCCTTCGCCCGGGACGTGGTGGTGATCGCCTGCACCGGCAACGTGGCCGCCTCGTCCAGCTCAGAGGTCTGGTACCCGGCCCGGGAGCCCGGCGTGATCGCGGTCGCCGGGCTGGACCGCGACAGCGACGACCTCTGGTCCGGGTCGATCACCGGGCAGGCCACGGTGCTCGCCGCCCCGGCCACCGGCCTGGTCGGGGCCCGCCCCGGCGGCTACTGGCGCGTGCAGGGCACGAGCTTCGCGGCGCCGCTGGTCGCCGCCACCGCCGCGCTGGTGCGGGCCCGCTACCCGCGGCTGTCCGCCGGCGACGTGGTGAACCGGCTGCTGACCACCGCCCGCGACATCGGCCCGACCGGTCGGGACGACCAGTTCGGATACGGCCTGGTCGACCCGGTCGCCGCGCTGGACGCCGAGGTGACCCCGGTGGGCCGCAACCCGCTCGACGACCAGTCCTCGCCCGGCGTGGTCGGGTTCGGTCCCGCGCCCGGCTCGGCGCAGGCCGACGTCTCCGGGGCCGGCAGCGACCAGCTCGGCTTCACGGTGCCGCGCGGGCAGACCCGCTGGGCGGCGCAGCCGGCGGGCACCCACGAGGAGGCCACGCCGGAGCGGCTCTGGACCGGGGCCGCCCTCTTCGTCGCCCTGCTCACCGGGGCCGCGCTGATGGTGCGCCGGTTCCGCCAGTGGACCCCGCTGGCCGCCCCGCGTCGCCCGGCCCGGGTGGAGCGCCGCCCGCCCGCGAGCTGAGCCGGCGGGCGAGTTGGCAGTTCGCGCCGGCGAGTTGGCAGTTCGCGCCGGCGGGTGGGGGCGAAGGCGCCGAGTCGGCGGGTTGGGGCGGCGGCCGAGCCGGCGGGTTGGGGCGGCGGCCGGGCCGACCCGACCAGCACCCGCACGGCGAGGGCGATCCGACTGCCCGGTCCGCGTCTGACCGGCCCGTGTCCCGGGTAGAACAGATGCCATGAGCACGTCGGGCCCGCGTACCCTCGCCGCGCCGCCGCGACCCTCGTGGCGCAGCCGCCGCCTGCACCCGGACCACTCCCGCGGCCTGCGGCTCACCCTCGCCGTCGGGGCCGCGTTCCTGGTGGTGGTGCCGTTCACGTTGCTGGCGCTCCTGGTCCTGGGAGACTGGCCCCCGCTGCGCCGGCTGGACACGGCGGTGACCGACGCGCTGGCCGGCTACGCCGCCGACCACCCGGCGTGGGTACGCCTGATGTCCCTCTGGACCGACGTGTTCGCCCCGATGCCGCTGCGTGTCGGCGCACTGGTCCTGGTCCTCTGGCTGGTGGGGCGGGGGGCCCGGCAACTGGCGGTCTGGGTCGCCGTCACGATGACGGTGGGCGGCCTGCTCAGCCCACTGCTCAAGCTGCTCTTCGGCCGGGCGCGGCCCGACCTGCCCGACCCGGTGGCCCAGGCGCCCGGCCTGGCCTTTCCGTCGGGGCACGCGCTCAACGCCGCCCTGGCCGCCGGGGTGCTGCTGGTGGTGTTCCTCCCGCACGCCGGGCCCGTCGCCCGCCGGGTGGTGGTCGCGGCCGCGCTGCTGCTCGCCCTGGTGACCGGCTTCAGCCGGGTCGCCCTCGGCGTGCACTGGACCAGCGACGTCCTGGCCGGCTGGCTCCTCGGCGTGGCCGTGGTCGCCGCGACCGCCGCCGCCCTGACCGTCTGGCGGGCCACCCCGCCCGGCCGCCCGGACCGACGCGGGCAGCGCCCGCCGAGCGCGGACCGTCCGGGCCGGCCGGCAGAGCCCGGCCCATCGGGTGCCGACCGCCGGGAACAGCCGTCAGGACATGGGCCGGCGCACGCCGGGCGGCTGGGACCGCCGTCGGAACCAGGGCCGGCGGGCGGTGTGGCACCGCGCTGACGGGTCTCCGCGCCGACGCCGACCGGGGTGCCTCCCGTCGCCCCCGCGACCCGGCGGGCAGCGGTCAGGTGCACTCGCCGGTGCCGACGGCGCGGGTGCGCTCGGCGCCGGCCAGGGCGACCGGGCGGGCCTCGGCCGCGGTCACCGCGAACCCGGTGTTCGGGTCGTCGGCCGCCGCCGCGAAGATCACCCCGAGGACCAGCCCGTTCGACGAGACCAGCGGGCCGCCGGAGTTGCCGCTCTGCACGAGCGCCCGGATCGTGTATATCTCCCGGGTCACGTTGCCGGCGGAGTAGATGTCCGGCCCGGTGATCCGGTCGACGTCCCGGACCCGCGCCGACTGGGCGTTGTACGGCCCGTCGAGCGGGAAGCCCAGCACGATAGCGTCCGCGCCGCTACCCGCGTTGCCGGCGGCGAAGCGCATCGAGGGGCCGGGCAGCCCGGGCACGTGCAGCACGGCCAGGTCCCGGTCGGGGTCGTAGACGACCACCTTGCTGTCGTACCGGTCGCCGTTCAGCTCGACGACCGTGGAGCGGGTGCCGGCGACGACGTGCGCGTTGGTCATCACCCGGTCGTCCGCGTAGACGAAGCCGGAGCCCTCGATGCGGCGCGAGCAGCTCGGGGCGGAGCCGAGCACCTTGACCACCGACCGCTGGCTGTTGACCACCACCTGCGAGCCGGCGAGCGCCGGGTCGGGCGGGGACACCTGCCGGGCGCGGGTGGGCGCCAGGTCGCCGAAGACGTCGGGGAAGCCGTTGGTGTCGACGGTGTCCCGCAGCGCCGTGGAGAGCTGCTGCGCCTGGTCCGGCAGGACCCGGTCCACCACGGTGAGCAGCGCGCTGTTGCGGACCGAGGAGGCCAGCCAGGGCAGCGACGACGAGCCCAGCGGCACCGCGACGAGCCAGGCGACCAGCAGCACGGCGAAGAGCGAGACGAACGCCCCGCCGACGTCGTCGGCCCGCCTGCCCACGTCGCTGGTGATCACCTTGCGCAGGTGGGAACCGACCCAGCCGGCGAGCGCCTGGCCGACCACCGCCAGCCCGAAGACCGCCACCAGGGAGATCAGCACGCGGGTGCCGCTGTCGACGAACTGCTGCGCCAGCAGCGGCCCGACCTGGAGACCCACCAGCGCGCCCAGGAAGAAGCCGCTGAACGACAGCACCCCGATGACGAAGCCCTGGCGGTATCCGCTGATCGCGAACACGAGCATGAGCAGCAGCAGTACGAGATCCACGGCGGACACGCGTCAAGCGTACGGGCACCCGGCCCGCGAAATTACCATCGCGTGCGGAAGGTGACCGTCCGTTCAGCGCACCGGAGTCTCGTCCACCGCGTCCGTGCCGGCCGAGGGTGCCGGGGTGGCCCCGGTCGGCGGCAGGTCGACGACCCGGTCGCGCGGCCACGGGCGGGCCCAGCCGCCCATCTCCAGCAGGGCGGCCAGGACCCCGGCGGTGAAGCCCCAGACGAGCATCCCGCGCGCCGAGAACGCCGGGCCGATCCAGCCGCTCGGGTGGCGTACGCGCATCCGGTTCTCCGGGTCGACCAGCTCGCTGACCGGCAGCCGGGCCACGTGCGCCACCTCGGCCGGCTCCCTGGGGTGCACCGGGTGCGGGGCGTGCCACCAGGCGAGCACAGGGGTGACCACGAAGTCGCTGACCGGGATCCAGAGCTTCGGCAGCTCGGCCAGGACGGTGACGCTGGCCGGGTCGAGGCCGACCTCCTCGTTGGCCTCGCGCAGCGCGGTCGCCAGGGCGTCCGCGTCCTCCGGGTCGGCCGCGCCGCCGGGGAAGGCCGGCTGGCCGGCGTGGTTGCGCAGGGTGGCCGCCCGCTGGAGGATCAGCACGTCCGGGCCGGCGCCGGGCTCCTCGCCGAGCAGCACCAGCACGGCGCTCTCCCGCCCGCCGGTCTCCGGGGTGGCCAGCCTGGTGAAGTCCTCGCTGCGCGCACTGCCGAGCCGGGCGAGCAGCGGGTCGAGCCAGCCCGGCGGCTGTCGGCTCACGCCGTCACCTCCGCGCCCCACCGCGCCCACCGGCGGCGCCCGCCCGCACCTGCGCGCCCGCGGCTCACGCCGGCACCGTCAGGCCGAGGTGCTGCCGGACCAGTTCCGCCAGGCGGGCGTCGTCGAGCGTGCCGGAGGAGTCGACGTGCCGGACGTTGCCCTGCCCGTCGACGAAGACGGTCAGGGGGATGGCCTTGCGCCTCAACTCCTGCTTCAGCCGCTCGCCCCGGTCGACCAGCACCGGGAAACGGATCCCGAAGTCCTCGCCGATGGCCTGGGCACCCTCGCGACTGTCCCCGCTGTTCACCCCGATCACCCGGAGCTGGCCGGCGGCCCGGTCGCTGAGCCGCTGGAAGGCGGGCAGCTCGTCGCGGCAGGGCGGGCACCAGGAGGCCCAGACGTTGACCACGGCCGGGCCGCGCAGCTCCCGGAGGGCGACCGGCGCGCCGCCGGTGAAGCAGTCCAAGGTCAGGTCGGGCAGCGCCTGCCCCGCACCCCTGGACGCCGACGCCGGGGCGCCGGACGCGGGCGGGGTGCCGAGCGCCGTGCAGTCCTGGAACGGCGACGGCCGGTTCGCGGCGGCCTCCTGGCGGCCGGTCGGGGCGCTCTCCTCCTCGGTGCCGTTGCCGGCGGTGCACCCGCCCACGGCCAGCAGCACGGGCACGAGCAGGGCGGCGAGTCGGCGGTTCACCGTGGTTCGCGACTGCGGGGCTCGCAACACCGGCTCACTCCTCGCGCTCATCGGTTCACCGTGGTTCGCGACTGCGGGGCTCGCAACACCGGCTCACTCCTCGCGCTCACGGTGCCTCCGCCACGACGGCCTGGACGGGCACCAGCTCCGGGTCGACCCCCGCGGCCACCGCCAGGTCCCGGGCGCGGGGGCCCTTGAGCAGCCGCGCGGCCGCCGCCGGCTCGGTCGGCCCGGTGCCGTACGACGGGCAGAGCTTCGCCAGCGTGCACGCGCCGCAGGCCGGCTTGCGGGCGTGGCAGACCCGCCGGCCGTGGAAGATCACCCGGTGCGACAGCATGGTCCAGTCCCGCCGAGGGAAGAGCGCCCCGATCGCGTGCTCGATCTTCACCGGGTCGGTCTCGGCGGTCAGCCGCCAGCGCTGCACCAGCCGCCCGAAGTGGGTGTCGACGGTGATCCCGGGCACACCGAAGGCGTTGCCGAGGATGACGTTGGCGGTCTTGCGGCCGACGCCGGGCAGCGTCACCAGGTCGACGAGCTTGCCGGGGACCCGGCCGTCGTACCGCTCGACGAGGGCTTGGCCGAGCTTGATCAGGGAGTCGGTCTTGTTGCGGTAGAAGCCGGTGGGCCGGATCAGCTCCTCCATCTCCGTCCGGTCCGCCCCGGCGTAGTCGGCGGCGGTCGGGTAGCGGGCGAAGAGCTTCGGGGTGACCTCGTTGACCTTCTTGTCCGTGCACTGCGCGGAGAGGATCGTCGCGACGGCCAGCTCCAGGGGGCTGGAGTGGTCGAGTTCACAGTGCGCGTCGGGGTGGGTCTCGGTCAGCGCCCGGCCGATCCGCCGGGCGCGGCGCGTACGCCCGAGGTCGGTCTCGGTGAAGCCGGAGGAGCTGGTGGTCACGCCGGCCAGCCTACGTCGCCGGTGTGACCGGACGCCGGGGCCACGCGTCCGCGCCGCCCGGTCAGCCGCCCTGCGGCGGGCTGATCGCCCCGGAGTCGTCGAACCGGGCGCCGGTCTCCGGGAAGTCGCTGCGGGTGAGCTGCTTCACGAGGCCCAGGCCGCGGTCGTCGCCGTCCATCGTCGGCTTGCCGGCGGAGTTCATGTACGTCGAGACGAACGAGCCCCCGGCCCAGCTGCCGTCCGGCTTCAGCGACACCTTGAGCACCCCGCCCCAGCCGAGCCGGCCGGTGTTGCTCAGCGAGTTGCCCCCGCCGGCGAAGTTGCCCAGGCTGTACGCGATCAGCCGGCCCTTGTAGAACTCCATGCCGCGCAGCACGTGCGGGCCGTGCCCGACGATCAGGTCCGCCCCCGCGTCGATCATCGCCTTGGAGAACTTGACGGGGTCGCCCCGGTTCTCGCCGAGGAACATCTCGGTGCCCGGCCGCACCCGGGTCTTGTCGGCCCCCTCGCCGCCCATGTGCACCTGCACCACGACCACGTCGGCCTGACCGGCCGCCTTGGCGATCACCTGCTTCGCCTCGGCGATGTCGACGAGGCTGTTGGACCAGACGTACGACGAGAAGCCGGCGACCGCGACCTTGACCCCCTTGACGTCGACCACGGTGATCTGGTCGGGCGCCCCGGTGTGCGCGAGGTCGTACTTCTCCAGCGCCTTCTGGGTGTTCTCGTAGCCCTTCGGGCCGTAGTCGTAGCCGTGGTTGTTGGCCTGGTTGAGCAGGTCGAAGCCGGCGTCGCGCAGGTGCGCCGCGTAGTCCGGCGGGGCACGGAACTGGAAGCAGCGGGTCGAGTTCGGGCCGCACTTGCCGGTGCCGGTGTCGACGGTGAGCGGCTCCTCCAGGTTGCCCATCACCAGGTCGGCGGCGAGCGCCTTCTCGACCGAGTCGAAGAAGCCCTTGCCACCGTTGGCGGGCAGCCGGTTCGGCGCGTTGCCCATGATGATGTCGCCGGTCGCGGAGAGCGAGATCGCCTGCTCTGCGGGCTTCGCGGGTTGGCTGGACCGGACCGGGGCGCCGGTGCCGCCGGCACCCGCGCCGGGCTGCCAGACGGGGTCGCCCCCGGACCCGGGCTGGCCGCAGCCGGCGGCGAGCAGGACGGCGAGCAGCGCGCCCAGGGCGAGTGCGACGCGGCGGGGCGGAGGGGAGGCGGCAGCGTACATCGAGCGCGACCCTATCGGGTATGCAACGCCGGGACGAGACCCGATCGGACGGATGTTCAGCCAGTCGGCCGATCGGACCACGGGACCACGGTGCCCGCCCCACCGGCCGTCACGGCGGCGTACACGGCCCGGGCCAGCGGGGCTCCCCAGGTGGAGCGCGGTCCGCCGTACGCCGACTCCGGGCCGTCGAGCGGGCAGAGCACGGTGACGGCGTCGGTGGGGGTGCCGGTGCCCGGCACGCCCAGCTCCGCGATCGCCTGCGCCTTCGCCTCGGTGGCGGTCGCCACCGCGTTGACCAGGGCGGCGTCGCCGAGCCGGGCCGGGACGTACACCACGATGTTGACCGTGCCGACCCGCTGGCCGGGCGCCGCCGGGGCGGGCTCGGCCGCCCAGACCGGGGTGCCCAGGCCGACGGTGGCCCAGACCCGCACCCCGGTGTCCGTGCGGGCGACCACCTCGGCGACGTCCACCCCGGTCAGCAGGCCCACCCCGGGCCCGTCGAGGTCGAGCCCGCCGGCCAGTGCGGCCAGGTGGTCGGCCGGGTCGTCCCGGTCGTACGACATGGGTACGGTCGCGTTGACGACCCAGCGTCGGACGCCGATCCCGCCGCCCAGCGGCGCGGAACTCACCGCGCGCAGCGGGCGGTCGGCGCGCCAGACCAGCAGCGGGACGTCCCGACCGTCCTCCCGACGGGCGGTCAGCACGGGTTCGCTCAGCACGCGGTGACCCTACGACCCGGCGCCCGCCGGCCCGCCGGCGCCCGGGACGGGCGCGCGATCTTACTGCTTGATCACGTCGGGCGGGTTACGCCCAACGATCAAGATTCCAGGGGTGCACCTCGGATTCCAGCTCACGTGCGCCTAGACTGGCCACGCGCGAGGGATCAGCGGACGGCGGACCCGGCCGACGGACGGCACGCGCAGGTGGAGGTGCGCGATGGACGAGGTACTGGCCCGCAGCGGGATCTTCCAGGGCGTCGACCCGGAGGCTGCCGAGGCGCTCGCCAAGGAGATGGAGACGCTCGAGGTCCGCAAGGGCGAGATCGTCTTCAACGAGGGCGAGCCCGGCGACAGTCTCTACATCCTGCTGTCCGGCAAGATCAAGGTGGGTCGCCGGGCGGCCGACGGCCGGCAGAACCTGATCGCCGTGATGGGCCCGTCGGACATGGTGGGCGAGCTGTCGCTCTTCGACCCCGGCCCGCGTACGGCGACGGCCACCGCGGTCACCGACACCCGGCTGGTGCGGCTGCGCAAGCAGGCCCTGCGCCCGTGGCTGAACAACCGGCCGGAGATCGCCGAGCAGCTGCTCCGGGTGCTCGCCCGCCGGCTGCGGCGGACGAACGACTCGTTGGCCGACCTGATCTTCACCGACGTGCCCGGTCGCGTCGCCAAGAACCTGCTCCAGATGGCCGGCCGCTTCGGCACCCGCGACGGCGGCGTGCTCCGGGTGACCCACGACCTCACCCAGGAGGAGATCGCCCAGCTCGTCGGCGCCTCCCGGGAGACCGTCAACAAGGCGCTGGCCGACTTCGCCTCGCGCGGGTGGCTGCGCCTGGACGGCAAGAGCATCATCATCCTCGACCCGGAGCGCCTGGCCCGCCGCGCCCGCGTCTGACGCCGCCACGGCCGGGGTCCACCCCGGCCGCCTCGGCAACACCGGTCCGGACCGCACGCCCGCGGCCGGGCCGGTTCGCGTTCGGGCCCCGCAGCCACCGGAACCCCGACTGTTGTCTGCCCGACCGCCGGTCTGCCGGTCTGCCGGTCTTCCGGTCTTCCGGTCTTCCGGTCTGCCGGCCCGCCGGTCTGCCTGTCTGCCTGTCTGCCGGGGGCAGAATCGCTGGACTCCGGCCGGGTCGGTGGGCATGGTGGAGCGATGCTGGACCGCGTCGCCGTCCTCTCCGACATCCACGGGGTGCTGCCCGCGCTGGAGGCCGTGCTGGCCGAGCCGGACGTCGCCGCCGCCGACCTGATCGTGCTCACCGGCGACATCGCCGCCGGACCGCAGCCGGTCGAGGTGCTCGACCTGCTCGCCGGCCTCGGCGACCGGGTCTGCTGGGTGCGCGGCAACGCCGACCGCGAACTGGTCGAGGCGCGCGCGGGCCGCAAGTCGCCGATCGACGTCTCGAACTGGGCGGCCGAGCAGCTCCGCGCCGACCACCTCGCCCGGCTGGCGGCGTTGCCGCTGACGGTGACCCTGGAGGTCGCCGGCCTGGGTCCGGTGCTCTTCTGCCACGCCACGCCCCGCGACGACGAGGAGGTCGTGCTCGTCGACTCCCGGATGGATCGCTGGGCGGAGGTGCTCGCCGGGGTGCCGGCCGAGGTGGGGACGGTGGTCTGCGGACACACCCACATGCCGTTCACCCGGCTGGCCGACCGGCGGCTGATCGTCAACCCGGGCAGCATCGGGATGCCCTACGGCGGCCCCGGCGCCTTCTGGGCGCTGCTCGGGCCCGGGGTGCACCTGCGCCGCACCCGTTTCGACGTCGACGCCGCCTGCGCCCGGGTGGCCGCCGAGTCGGGCTTCCCCGACGCCGCCGAGTGGGCGGACGAGTACCTGCACTCCCGACACAGCGACGCCGACGCGCTCGCGGTGTTCGCCCCCCGCGACGGCCGCTGAGCCGCCAGCCCCGCAGCCTGCGGCCCTGCCGGCCGCCCTGTCGCCCTGCGGCCCTGCCGACCGCCCTGTCGCCCTGCGGCCTTGCGGCCCTGCCTGCCTGTGGCCCTGGTCCCTCGACGCCGGGCCCGCTCCGGCGAACCGTGCCCCATCCATCGGGGCAGCTCGACAGCGTGCGAAAAGGGGGTCGCCTCGGCCGGCTCCGGCATCCTCGGACGACCGCGTGATCGGTCCCGTCGAAGGCCCACCCCCGACACGTCCGGATGGCCGGTCCCGCCGACGTCGGGCAGCCGGCCAGGACCGGGCCAGGTGACGCTCGACAGCCGGCCGACCCGGAAAAAGTCAGTCTTGACTGTTTGTTTCGGTGGCGGCACGCTGTCCCCGTGCCCGTCGCATCGACCCGCGTCCCTCAACAGGAGCGCAGCCGCGCCACCCAGGCCCGGCTGCTGGAGGCGACCGTCGAGTGCCTGGTGGAGCACGGCTGGGCCGGCACCACCACCACCGTCGTCGCGGCCCGCGCCGGCGTCTCGCGCGGCGCCCAGCTCCACCACTACCCCACCAAGGCCGCGCTGGTCACCGCCGCCGTCGCGCACCTCACCGAACGCCGGGCCGAGGAGCTGCGCAGCGAAGCCGAGGCGCTGCCGGCCGGCCCGCAGCGCCTCGACCGGGTGATCGACCTGCTCGGCGCGGCCTTCACCGGCCCGCTCTTCGTCGCCGCCCTCGAACTGTGGGTCGCCGCGCGCACCGACCGGGAGCTGCGCGAGGCCCTGCTGCCGCTGGAGGCCCGGGTGGGCCGCGAGATGCACCGACTCACCGTCGCGCTGCTCGACGTGGACGAGCGCCGCCCGGGCGTACGGGAGGCGGTGCAGGCGACCCTGGACCTGCTCCGCGGGCTGGGCGTGGCCAACCTGCTCAGCGACGACTCGTCCCGCCGCACCGTCCTGCTGCACACCTGGAAGCGCCAGCTCGCCGCCCTGCTCACGCCCTGACCGCCGCCCTGATCGGACCGTCCCGCACCGGAGGCACCATGGTCGACCCGAAGGACCTGCTCGCGGATCTGGCCGACGAGGCCGAGCAGCTGGACGGCCTGGTGGACGGCCTGTCACCGGGCGACTGGGCGCGGCCCACCCCGGCGGCCGGCTGGAGCATCGGGCACCAGATCGCCCACCTCGCCTGGACCGACCAGGTGGCGCTGCTCGCCGCCACCGACCCGGAGGCGTTCTTCGCGTCCGTGGCCGCCGCTCCCGACCCGGCGCGGCTCGTCGATGCCGGCGCGGAGAAGTTCCTCGCCCCGCCGACCGAACTGCTGCCCCGCTGGCGTGCCGGCCGGGCCGCGCTCGCCGCCGCGCTGGCCGTGGTGCCGGGGGGCGGGAAGCTGCCCTGGTTCGGCACCCGGATGTCGCCCGCCTCGATGGCCACCGCCCGGATCATGGAGACGTGGGCGCACGGTGCGGACGTGGCGGACGCGCTCGGCGTCGTCCGCCCCGCCACGGCCCGGCTGCGGCACGTCGCGCACCTCGGCTTCCGCACCCTCGGCCACAGCTTCGCCGCCCACGGTCGGCCGGTGCCGGCGGCGCCGGTGCGGGTCGAGCTGGCCGCGCCCGACGGCGACACCTGGACGTACGGGCCGGCCGGGGCCGCCGACCGGGTCACCGGCCCGGCGCTCGACTTCTGCCTGCTGGTCACTCAGCGGCGGCACCGCGCCGACCTGGCCTTGGCGGCGACCGGCCCGGTCGCCGACGAGTGGCTGGACGTCGCGCAGGCCTTCGCCGGCCCGCCCGGCCCCGGCCGCCCGCCAGAGGCCGCCGGAGCCGGCGCGACCGGAACGCCGGCCGGCACCGGCGCGGGAGTGGCCGGCACCAGCGCGGCGGCCCGCACCGGCGCTGGGGTGGCGGCGGGCGGGGCCGACGCGGGCGCGGGCCAGGTACCGGCATGAGCGGCGTGCTGCGCGTCGGCAACGCCTCCGGCTTCTACGGGGACCGGTTCAGCGCGTGGCGGGAGATGCTCGACGGCGGCGAACTCGACGTGCTGACCGGCGACTACCTGGCCGAGCTGACCATGCTGATCCTCGGCCGGGACCGGCTGCGCGACCCGTCCCTCGGCTACGCGAAGACCTTCCTCCGCCAGCTCGAGGGGTGCCTCGGCACCGCCCTGGACCGGGGCGTGCGGATCGTCACCAACGCGGGCGGGCTGAACCCGGCCGGCCTGGCCGCCGCGATCGGATCGCTCGCCGACCGGCTCGGTCTGACCGTGCGCGTCGGCCACGTCGAGGGCGACGCCCTCCCGCGCCCGGACGCGCTGACGGCCAACGCCTACCTCGGGGCGTACGGCATCGCCGCCTGCCTGGACGGCGGAGCCGACGTGGTGGTCACGGGCCGGGTCACCGACGCGTCCCTGGTGGTCGGGCCGGCCATCGCCCGGTTCGGCTGGGGGCGCGACGACCTGGACGCGCTGGCCGGGGCGACCGTCGCCGGCCACCTCGTCGAGTGCGGGGCGCAGGTGACCGGGGGGAACTTCAGCTTCTTCACCGAATTGCCCGACGGCGGGCACCGCCCCGGCTTCCCGATCGCGGAGCTGCACCCGGACGGCTCCTGCGTGATCACCAAGCACCCCGGCACCGGCGGCGCGGTCACCGTGGAGACCGTCACCGCCCAACTGCTGTACGAGGTCGGCGGGCCGGCCTACCTCGGGCCGGACGTGGTGGCCCGGCTCGACACGGTCGAGCTGAGCGCCGCCGGGCCGGACCGGGTGCGGGTGAGCGGCGTCCGGGGCGCCCCGCCGCCGGACACCCTCAAGGTGGGCGTCAACAACCTCGGCGGCTTCCGCAACTCGATGACCTTCGTCCTCTGCGGGCTCGACATCCCCGCGAAGGCGGCCCTGGTCCGGGGCCAGGTCGAGGAGGCCGTCGGCACGGAGGGGCTGGAGTTCACCCTGGCCCGCACCGACCACTCCGACGCCACCGACACCGAGGCGGCAAGCGCGCTGCTGCACGTACACCTGCGGGACGGCGACCGGGCGCGGGCCGGGCGGGCCTTCTCGGCGGCCGCGGTGGAACTGGCCCTGGCCTCCTATCCGGGCTGCACGCTGACCACGCTGCCCGGCGACGCGGCGCCCTACGGGGTCTTCACCGCCGACACCGTGCCGCAGGACGCGGTGCCGCACGTCGCGGTGCTGCCCACCGGGGAGCGGCTGCCCGTCCCGCCGCCGCCCCGCACCGCCGGCGCGCCCGACAGGCCGGCGCCCGCCGCCGACCCGCCCCCGCCCGTGTCGGCCGAGCCGGCAGCGGCCGGTGACCGACGCGGGGCCGACCCGGGGCGGCCCGCCGCGCCGGCCGGCCGACCGACCCGGCGCGCGCCGCTCGGTGAGCTGGTCGGGGCCCGCTCCGGCGACAAGGGCGGCGACGCCAACCTCGGCGTCTGGGCCCGCACCGACGCGACGTGGTCGTGGCTGCGCGGCTGGCTCACCGAGGCCCGCCTGCGCGAACTGCTGCCGGAGACCGCCCCGCTGGCCGTAGAGCGGTACGAGCTGCCGAACCTGCGGGCGGTCAACTTCGTCGTCCGGGGGCTGCTCGGGCAGGGGGTGGCCGCCTCCACCCGCTTCGACCCGCAGGCCAAGGCGCTCGGCGAGCTGCTCCGCTCCCGGGTCGTCGACCTGCCGGCGGACCTCGCGCCCGGGGCGGCCGGCACGACCACCACCCGGGAGGAGCCGTGACCATCGTCGACACTCCGGAACGGCGGCAGCTCCGGGAGCTGACCCGGGCCTTCGTCACGCGGGAGGTGCTGCCGCACCTCGACGACTGGGAGCGGGCCGGCGAGGTGCCCCGCTCGCTGCACGAGACGGCCGCGAAGATCGGCCTGCTCGGCGTCGGTTTCCCGGAGGCGGTCGGCGGCAGCGGCGGCGACCTGCTCGACTCGATCATCGTCACCGAGGAGGTGATCCGCTCCGGCGGCTCGTCCGGGCTGGTCGCCGCGCTGTTCACCCACGGCATCGCGCTGCCGCACATGGTGGCCTCCGGTGACGGCGAGCTGATCGACCGGTACGTCCGGCCGACGCTGGCCGGGACGATGATCGGCGCGCTGGCGATCACCGAGCCGGACGGCGGCTCGGACGTGGCGGCCGTCCGCACCTGCGCACGGCGGGACGGCGACCACTACGTGGTCAACGGGTCGAAGACCTACATCACCAGCGGGGTCCGCTCCGACTTCGTCACCACCGCCGTCTGCACCGACTTCCCCGGATCCGGCTCGCTCAGCCTGCTCGTGATCGAGAAGGGCACCCCGGGCTTCACCGTGGGCCGGCGGCTGGAGAAGCTGGGCTGGCACTGCTCGGACACGGCCGAGCTGTCCTTCGTGGACGTGCGCGTGCCGGTCACCAACCGGATCGGCCCCGAGGACACCGCCTTCCTGGCGATCATGCAGAACTTCGCCAGCGAGCGGCTGTCGCTGGCGACCCAGGCGTACGCGACCGCGCAGCGCTGCGTCGAGCTGGCCGCCCGCTGGTGCCGGGACCGGTCCACGTTCGGCCGTCCCCTGGCGAGCCGGCAGCTCGTCCGGCACCGGCTGGCCGAGATGCACACCCGCAGCGAGGCGGCGCGGGCGTACGTGCACCAGGTGGCGGCGCGGGTGGCGGCCGGCGAGCCGGTGGTGACCGAGGTGGCGATGGCGAAGAACGTCGCCGTGGCGGCCTGCGCCGAGGTGGTCGACCAGGCGCTCCAACTGCACGGCGGCTACGGCTACCTGCGCGACGCCGAGGTGGAGCGGCACTACCGGGACTCGCGGATCCTCGGCATCGGCGGCGGCACCACCGAGATCATGAACGAGATCATCGCGAAGGGCATGGGCCTGTGAGTGCGAGGAGTGAGCCGGGTTTGCGAGCCCCGCAGCCACGAACGAAGGAGGCTCCGTGAGTGCGAGGAGTGAGCCGGGTTCGCGAGCCCCGCAGCCACGAACGAAGGATGCTCCGTGACGACGCTGCGGAGCGCGATCGACCCGTCCTCGCCCGGCCACCGGGCCAACCGCGAGGCCCTGCTGGAGCGCCTCGCCGAGCTGGAGGCCGCCCTCGACCAGGCCCGGGCCGGCGGCGGGGAGAAGTACGTGACCCGCCACCACCGGCGGGGCAAGCTGCTGCCCCGGGAACGGATCGAGCTGCTGCTCGACCGGGACAGCCCGTTCCTGGAGCTGTCCCCGGTGGCGGCGTACGGCACCGACTTCCCCGTCGGGGCGAGCGTGGTGACCGGCATCGGGGTGGTCGAGGGCGTCGAGTGCCTCGTCGTCGCGAACGACCCGACGGTACGCGGCGGCGCGGTGAACCCGTGGTCCCTCGCGAAGACCCGCCGGGCCGGCGAGATCGCCCTGGCCAACCGGCTGCCGATGGTGAACCTGGTCGAGTCGGCCGGCGCCGACCTGCCCACCCAGGCGGAGATCTTCATCCCGGGCGGCCGGGTGTTCCGCGACCTGACCCGGCTCTCGGCGGCGAGGATCCCCACGGTCAGCGTGGTCTTCGGCAACGCGACCGCCGGGGGCGCGTACGTGCCGGGGATGTCCGACCACGTGATCATGATCCGGGACCGGTCGCAGGTCTACCTGGCCGGGCCGCCGCTGGTGAAGATGGCCACCGGCGAGGTCACCGACGACGAGTCCCTCGGCGGGGCGGCCATGCACGCCAGCACGTCCGGCCTGGCCGACTTCCTCGCCGCCGACGAGCGGGACGGCATCCGGCTGGCCCGGCAGTGCGTACGCCGGTTGAACTGGCGCAAGCAGGGGCCACCGCCGCGCGACCCGTTCCCCCGGCCGCCCAGATACGACCCGGAGGAGCTGCTCGGCATCGCCAGCGCCGACCTGAAGGTGCCGTTCGACCCGCGCGAGGTGCTGGCCCGCATCCTCGACGGCAGCGAGTTCGACGAGTTCAAGCCGGCCTACGGCACCGCCCTGGTGACCGGCTGGGGCGAGCTGCACGGCTACCCCGTGGGGGTGCTGGCCAATGCCCGGGGCGTGCTGTTCAACGAGGAGGCGCAGAAGGCGGCGCAGTTCATCCAGCTCGCCAACGCCGCCGACACCCCGCTGGTCTTCCTCCAGAACACCACCGGCTACATGGTGGGCACCGAGTACGAGCAGCGCGGCATCATCAAGCACGGCGCCCTCATGATCAACGCGGTGTCGAACTCGACCGTGCCGCACCTGACGGTCAACCTCGGCGCCTCCTACGGGGCCGGCAACTACGGCATGTGCGGCCGGGCGTACGAGCCACGGTTCCTGTTCACCTGGCCGAACGCCAGGTCGGCGGTGATGGGGCCGGCGCAGCTCGCCGGCGTGCTGTCCATCGTGGCCCGGCAGGCCGCCGCCGCCCGGGGGCGCGACTACGACGAGGACTCCGACGCCGCGATGCGGATGATGGTCGAGCAGCAGATCGAGTCCCAGTCCGGCGCGCTCTTCCTCTCCGGCCGGCTCTACGACGACGGGGTAATCGACCCCCGGGACACCCGTACCGTCCTCGGGCTCTGCCTGTCGGCGATCCACAACGCCCCGGTGCGGGGCGCCGACCGCTTCGGCGTCTTCCGGATGTGATCTCCCGTGACCGCGAGGAACGCAACGGAGCGGAGTCCCGCAGCCGCGAACGAAAGGCAGGCACCGCGCGAATGATCACCCGACTCCTCGTGGCCAACCGGGGCGAGATCGTCCGCCGGGTCTTCGCCACGTGCCGGGCGCTCGGCATCGGGACGGTGGCCGTGCACTCCGACGCCGACGCCGACGCGCCGTTCGTCGCCGAGGCCGACCACGCCGTCCGGCTGCCCGGGAACACGCCCGCCGAGACGTACCTGCGGATCGACCTGGTTCTCGACGCGGCCCGCCGGGCCGGCGCGGACGCGGTCCACCCCGGCTACGGCTTCCTCGCCGAGAACGCCGGGTTCGCCACGGCGGTCACCGACGCGGGGCTGACCTGGGTGGGCCCGCCGGCCAAGGCGATCGCCGCGATGGGCGACAAGGTGGCGGCGAAGGCGCTGCTCGCCGAGGCGGGCGTGCCGATGCTCCCCACCTGGACCGACGCCGACGAGATCACGGACTTCCCGGTGCTGGTGAAGGCGTCGGCCGGCGGCGGCGGGCGCGGGATGCGCGTCGTCCGCGACGCCGCCGACCTGGCCGAGGCGGTCGCCTCCGCGCGCCGCGAGGCGGCGGCGGCGTTCGGCGACGGCACGGTCTTCGTCGAGCGGTACGTCGAGCGGGGCCGGCACGTCGAGGTGCAGATCTTCGGCGACGCGCACGGTACGATCGTCGCCCTCGGCGAGCGGGAGTGCTCGATCCAGCGCCGGCACCAGAAGATCGTCGAGGAGGCCCCGGCGGTCGTCCCGGCGGACCTGCGCCGGCGGCTGCACGAGGCGGCGGTCGCGGCCGGCCGGGCGGTCGACTACGTCGGTGCGGGCACGGTGGAGTTCCTGCTCGCCCCGACCGGGGAGTTCTTCTTCCTGGAGATGAACACCCGGCTCCAGGTCGAACACCCCGTCACCGAGGCGGTCACCGGGCTGGACCTGGTGCGCCTGCAACTGCTCGTCGCCGAGGGCGGGCCGCTGCCGCTGGCGGCGACGCCGCCGACCCGCGGCCACGCGATCGAGGTACGCCTCTGTGCCGAGGACCCGACGCAGGGCTGGCGGCCGGCGACCGGCACCCTGCACCGGATCGCGGTGCCCGGGGTGTCCGTCGAGTTCGGCCCGCTGCCCGGCCCGGGCCTGCGGCTCGACTCCGGCGTGGTCGACGGCTCGCCGGTCGGCGTCCACTACGACTCGATGCTGGCCAAGCTGGTCGCCTGGGGGCAGACCCGGGCCGAGGCGACCCGGGCGCTGGCGGGCGCACTGGCCCGCGCCGAACTGCACGGCGTCACCACCAACCGGGACCTGCTGGTCCGGGTGCTGCGCAGCGACGACTTCCAGGCCGCCGAGCTCGACACCGGCTTCCTCGACCGGCACCCCGAGGTCCTCGCCCCGCTGCTGCCGGCCGACCGGCTGCCGCTCGCGGCGCTGGCCGCCGCCCTCACGGGTGCCGCCGGCCGCCGCGCCGCCGCGCCGCCGCTGGCCGGGCTCCCGTCCGGCTGGCGGAACGTGCCGGCGTTTCCCCAGGTCGCCCGCTTCTCCGGCCCCGGCGGTGGCGAGATCGAGGTCCGTTACCGGCTGGACCGCACCGGTGCGCTCGCCGAGTGGTCCACGGATCCCACGACCGACCACCCGGTCAGCCTGGTCGAGGCCGCCCCCGACCGGGTGGTGCTCGACGTCGACGGGGTGCGGCGGGCCTACCGCGTACGCCGGGCCGGGTCGGCGGTCTTCGTGGACGGCCCGGACGGGGCGGCGGGCCTGGCCGAGCTGCCGCGCTTCCCGGAGCCCACCGCGGAGCTGGCGGCCGGGTCGCTGGTCGCGCCGCTGCCCGGCGCGGTGACCCGGGTGCACGTCGAGGTCGGCCAGCGGGTGGCGGCCGGCGACCTGCTGCTAACCCTGGAAGCGATGAAGCTCGAACATCCCGTGCTCGCCCCGACCGGCGGTGTGGTCGCCGAGCTGCCGGTGCCCGCCGGCGGGCAGGTCGACACGGGCACCGTGCTGGCCGTGGTCGACCCCGAGTGATCCTGGAGGCCCCGCGATGAACTTCGACCTCACCCCCGAGCAGGACCAGCTCCGCGACGCGGTCCGCGCGCTGGGCCGGCGGTACGGCCACGACTACTTCGTCACCCGGGCCAAGGCCGGCCAGCACACCACCGAGCTGTGGGACGAGGCCGGCCGGCTGGGCTACCTGGGGGTCAACGTCCCCACCGAGTACGGCGGCGGCGGGGGCGGGATCACCGAGCTGGCCATCGTCTGCGAGGAGCTGGCGGCGGCCGGCTGCCCGCTGCTGCTGCTCGTGGTCTCCCCCGCCATCGCCGCCACGGTGATCGCCAGGCACGGCACCAAGGAGCAGCGCAAGCGCTACCTGCCCGGCTTCGCCGACGGCTCGCTGAAGGTGGTCTTCGCCATCACCGAGCCGGAGGCCGGGTCGAACTTCCACCGGCTGGGCACGGTGGCCCGCCGCGACGGCGACGACTGGCTGGTCTCCGGCCGCAAGTGCTACATCTCCGGCGTCGACGAGGCGTCGTACGTGCTGGTGGTGGCGCGGGTCGCTGTCGAAGACGGCCACGCCGGCGCGGGGGACGCGGCTCCGCAGAAACTGAAGCCGGCGCTGTTCATGGTGCCGACCGACGCACCGGGGCTGACCCGGTCCAAGCTGGACATGGAGATCGTGTCCCCGGAGAACCAGTTCCTGCTCTACCTCGACGACGTGCGGGTGCCCGCCGACGCGCTGGTCGGCGAGTCCCTGGACGCCGGCCTGCCGGCGCTGTTCGCCGGGCTCAACCCGGAGCGGATCACGGTCGCCGCGATGGGCGTCGGCACCGGCCGGTACGCCATCGAGCGGGCCTCGGAGTACACCGCCGCCCGCAAGGTCTGGGGCGGCCGGAGCATCGGCTCGCACCAGGGCGTCGCGCACCCGTTGGCGCACGCGGCCGTGCAGGTCGAGCTGGCCCGGCTGATGATCCACAAGGCGGCCACCCTCTACGACGCCGGCCGGGACCTGGAGGCCGGGGTGGCCGGCAACATGGCCAAGTACGCGGCCGGGGAGGCGGCGGCGCTGGCCGTCGACACCGCCGTCCAGGTGCACGGCGGGGCCGGCATGACCACCGAGTACGGGGTGGCGACGCTGCTCGGCGCGGTGCGGGCCGGCCGGATCGCCCCGGTCAGTCGGGAGATGATCCTCAACTTCGTCGCCCAGCACGTCCTCGGCCAGGACAAGTCGTACTGACGGCGGGACCGGGGTACGGCGGGCGCCCGATCGCCCGCCGTACCCCGGGTCCTCAGCGGATGGTCAGCGAACCGACCGCCGGCAGCGGCGCGACCACCGGCGGGAGCCGCTTCGGCTCGCCCCGGCCCGGCGCGCCCTCGGCCGCGAGGGCGCTCTTCGACGACTCCGCCCGCCGCGTCGCCCCCGGGTTCCCGGGCAGCTCGGCGAACGGCTGGACGTCGCCCGTGCAGACCGTGCCCTTCGCCGGCAGCGTGCCCCGGACCAGGTAGGCGTCCACCGCGCCGGTCACGCAGGCCGAGGTCCCGTACGCGGTGTGCCCCCAGCTGTCGCTGCTCAGCAGGCGGCTGTTCGGCAACAGCCTGGCCGCGCCGACCGCGCCCCGGTAGTTGGTCGACGGGTCCCAGTAGTTGCCGACCACCAGCACCGGCGCGGCGGTGCGCCGGTTGAACGGGCCCGGGTAGGCGTCCTCGTCCCGCACCGTCCACGTCTTCCGGGCGCAGGGCGAGCTGCCCCAGGTCCACAGCCGGCCGAAGTACGGATCCCGCTTGTCGGCCTTCGCCGCCAGCGCCGGGAAGGAGGCGGCGTCCGCCGGGTGGTAGGCGTCGGTGCAGTCCACCCCGAGGAACGTCTCCAGCCCGTTGTCGTACGGGAAGTCGTACCGGCGGGCCTGCTCGCGGGCCGTGGCGGCGCGCCGGACCACGTCGGCGCGCGCCTGCTGGCGGGCGGTCGCGCCCGACGCCGGGTCGGTGAGCACCAGCAGCTCGGCGGTGAGGCCGACGACCTGGTCGTAGCCGGCGGGGCTGTAGAGCGCGCCCAGGGTGGCGGAGACGAAGTCGGCGTAGCTGACGCGGACGAGGCCCAGCTCGGGATCCTCGATCACCAGCGGCTTGGCCCGCAGCCGCTGCGCCACCAGCTCGAACGACGCGAGGGGGTCGCCCTGGGCCAGCGGGCAGACCTCGGCGCCGGCCCTGTCGCAGCGCACCAGGATCTCCCGCAGCGCCTTGTACGCGCCCTGCGCGCTGCGCAGCCGGTCCTCCTGGGACAGCGTGCGCGCCCTGCCCCGGCCGACCCAGGCGTCCGCGTCGAGCACCCCGTCGATGGCCAGGGCACGGACCCGGTCCGGGAACATGTTGGCGTAGTACTGGCCGAGCGCGCTGCCGTAGCTGAAGCCGAGGTAGGTCAGCTTCGGGTCGCCGACGGCACGGCGCAGCACGTCCATGTCCCGGGCGACCTCGGCGGTCGACATCGCGCCGGTGAGCGGCCGGCCCGTGCTGGAGCAGCCCTCCCCGACGGCCTTCGACGACGCGACGTACGCCTTCTCCTCGGCCTTCGTCCACGGGAACGCCACGTTGAGCCCGGCGTACGCCCGGGTCTGCTCCTTGACCGACGGGAAGCACCTGACCTGCTCGCTCGCGCCGACGCCGCGCGGGTCCACGCCGACGATGTCGAACCGGTCGAGCACCTCGTCACCGAGGAAGTACGGCGCGGCGAGCGCGACGTCGGTGCCGGAGCCGCCGGGGCCGCCCGGGTTCAGGAAGAGGCTGCCGATCCTGCGCTGCTGGTCGCGGGCCTTCACCCGCAGCACGGCGATCTCGGTCGTCGGGCCGTTCGGCCTGTCGTAGTCCAACGGGAGCTGGACGGTGGCGCACTCGGCGTAGTCGTAGCAGGCGTACCAGTCGAGATCGGGCGTGGGCACCCGGTCGACCCGGCGTGCCTCCTCCGGGCTGGTCCGGTCGGACGTGGCCGGGCGGCCCCAGCCGGTCGGGGACGGTGCGGCGGCGGCAGCGGGCGCGACCGCCGATCCGGCGAGGATGACGCCGGCGATACCGGCGGCGGCGAGGGACCGGGTTCGTCGTGGCATGTGGACCCTTCCGGTGGACGACAGGACGGGTCGGGGCGAGGCCCGACCCTTCGCACTCTAGGGATCGCGGGCAATGAATGCCGCCCGACGTGGGGCCGCATATCCGACAATCCGTCGGCCCGGTGTAACGAGTTCCCGACGACCGACGCTGTTCTCGCCCGACCCGGCGGACGCCACAACTCCCACGGGTGGGCCCGGCCGCACCCGGCCCGGCCGCCCGGCAGGTCCGGCTAGTCGAGGCCGGCCATCCAGGCGGGCGTGGACGCGTCCGGCTCGCCCGGCACGTGGTCGTCCACCACCCGCCAGCCGTCGGGCCCCTCGCGGAGCAGCAGGAAGCCGACGACCTCGCTCGACGGGGCTCCCACGCCGTAGACGTCGCCGTCGTCCACAGTGGCCATCCTGATCGCACAGACCGCGTCCGGGTCGGGTTCCGCCTGCGCGCACTGCCCCACGTAGCGGGCCCCGGAGGCGGCCGAGAGGTAGCGGGCCACCGCCTGGTCCACGGTGGCGAAGCCACCGCCGCCCGGGGACGACGACGCCCCGGGCGCGGTGGCGCTCCCGGCGGCCGGCGTCGGCGCGGTTGCCGTCTCGGATGGACGGTCGGACCCGCAGGCGGCCAGCACGCCCGACACCAGCACGGCGGCGACGATCCGACAGAACCGGGACACCGGCGCTCCTCTCTCCTGGTAAAGACCTGCACCGGAGATCATCGCACCGGCGGTGGCGCCGCCGGTTGACAGCGGCTCCCTAGTGGACATGCTGGACGGGTGAGATTTCCCAGGCCCGACGCGCGGACGAAGGCGGTCGTCGCGGCGCTGGCGGCGGTCTCGCTGCTGGCGACGCTGGTCGTGCGTGGTCGTCAGGATCTCCTCGGAGTGGTCCTGGCGCTGCTCTGCGTCCTGATGGTGATGATCGCGGCGGTGTCGGTGGCGGCGGCGCGTGAGGAGGGCGGGCGGCGACCGGCGGTCACGCCGACCGTCCCGGGGCAGCCGGCGGGCGGCCTGTACGGCATCGACGCCGACACGCTGGAGACGCTGGACGGCCGGGAGGCGATCCGCGCGATGCGGGAGCGCCACCGGGGGCGCGGCTCAGCGACCGGTGAGGGTGGGTGACGCGAGCGCGTCCAGCCCGCGTCCGGCCAGGCAGCGGTACGTCCGGTCGGCGTCGACCGCCGGGGGCAGCACCTCCAGGTTCCAGCCGTCGGCGTGGCCCATCCCGCTGGTGAGCCGGAAGGTGGTCTCGTTGCAGACCCGGCGCACCGCCGGGGCCTCGCTGACCCGGGTGTGGTCCGCGCCGACCAGGGTGTCGGGGAGCCTGCCCTCGGCGTAGCTCTCCCAGGTGTGGTCGCCGTCGCAGGGCACCCGGGCCGCCCTGGCCCGCGCGCCGCGCACCTCCATCGGCCCGAAGCACTCCAGCTCGTCGGCGCAGCCCGCCCCGTCGGGCAACCCGGTGGCCGCGGCGCAGGCGGGCAGCACCCCGCTCGTCGCGGCCACGTCGGCCGTCGGGGACGGGACCGGGGTGGACGCCGGGCCGGCGAGCCAGGCGCCGGCGCTGGCCGAGGCGGCCAGCGCGACCATCCCGGCGCCGCCGAGGAACCAGCGCCGCCGGCGCCGCCGGTCGGAGGTGGGCACCGTCGGGTGCATGTCCTCCACCGGCGGCCGGGGCGCGGGGCGGGTCGTGCGGCCGGCGGCGTACGGACCGGAGGCGGCGGGACCGCCGCCCACCGGGGAGCCCGACGCCGGTGCGCCGCCGGCCGGGTCGAGCGGCAGGCCGACCAGCAGGTCACGCAGCTCGACGGCCGACGGGCGCTCCCCCGGGTCGTTGGACATGCCGACCCGGAGCACGTCGATCAGCTCGTCCGGCACACCGGGCAGGCCGGGAACCGGCTGGTGGAACATCTCCAGCACCGTCACCAGGCTGGGATTGCGCTCGGACTGCCAGCGCGGCGGGCGGCCGTGCATGACCGCGTAGAGGGTCGCGCAGAGGGCATAGACGTCGACGGCGGGAGACGGCGGCGCGTGGTTGAACATCTCCGGCGGCGCGTACGCCGGGGTGAGCACCTCCAGGGCGACCGAGGCGTCACGCATCTCGGCCACCACGGCCAGCCCGAAGTCGGCCAGCACCGCCGAGTTGAAGTGCGAGTAGAGGATGTTCGCCGGCTTGACGTCGCGGTGCAGCACGCCGGCCGCGTGCGAGTGGGCGACCGCGTCGGCGATCTTGACGCCGAGGTCGCGGGCCTCGGCCGGCCCGAGCGGCGACGTCCGCATCCGCTCCGCGTACGAGCCGTCGCAGAGTTCCATGATCAGGTAGGGGTGCTGATCGACCGTGACCCCGACGTCGAAGAGGTCCACCACGTGCGGGTGGGACGACATCCGCCCGGCGGCCCGCGCCTCGCGCAGGAACCGGGCCTGGTCCCGTTCGCTGTCCAGGGTGCGATTCTCCACTTTGACCGCGACCTCGCGCCCCACCGAGATCTGGGTCGCCTTGTAGATGGTCGCGTAGCCTCCCCGGGCGAAGACCCTCAAATCAGTCAGACCGGGCACGATGGGCAACGGCAGGGCGCCGGGCGGGGTCGCGGTCACAGTTCTAGAAAATACCTAACCGGACGGGCCGCTCAGTGCACCGCGTCGGGGGCCGGGGCGGCACCAGCGGAAAGACGGCTCCCACCCCCGCCGGCCACCGGGCCCGCGCGCCGTGCGTCCCACCAGAGCCCGGCGGCGGTCGCCACCGCGCCGAGGCCCTCCCAGGCGGCCACTCCGAAGAACCGGCCGGGCGCGATGTCCGTCAGCACCGCGATGGCGAACACGGTGAACGTGACCAGCCGGAACACGACCGTGAAGCGGTAGAACGGGCGCCACTCGGTCGCGGTGGCGAGCAGGTAGTAGACCCCCATGTTGAACGAGGCCATCGAGGACGCCAGGAGGAAGGTGCCGGCGTGGTCGCCGGCCGCGCGGGTCGCCGGCACCTCGAAGCCGAGCAGGCGCAGCAGCGTCTCGGGCCAGAGCAGCCCGACCACGCCCATGAGCAGGGCCAGCACGCCGAAGACCGCGATCGTCCATCCCGCGGCCGAACGCGGCAACCTCATCCCGGCCCCTCCCAGACCCGGCGCGGTCGACACTGGACCGCCCCTCCGGCCTGACACGCTATCGGCCACCCCCGACATGCCACATCACCGGAACCGCCAGACCTGCCCGGGCCAGGGCCCCGCCGAGCCGGCCAGGGGTCAGCCGGCGGCGAGGCGGGCGCGGAGGGCGTCGGCGGCGGCGCGCTCGCTGCGCTGCTCGGTCCCGTACGCCAGGCGCACCGCCTCCTCGGCGGCGGCCAGCGCCTCCACCGGCCGGCCGCACGCGGCCAGCGCCTCGGCGAGCACCATCGCGCCGACCACCTGGCTGCGCACGTCCTCCGCCGGGGCGGCGACCGCCCGCCGGGCCCAGTCCAGCGCCTGCTCGCGCTGGCCGTGGGCGAGCAGCGCGGCGGCGTACCGGGCCATCGTCTGGCGGCGGGAGAAGAGCAGCGAGGGCACGGTCGCGGCGACGGTGGCGACCGGGGCGAGCAGCCCGACCGCGGTGGCGGAGTCGCCCGCGGCCAGCCGGGCGGTGGCCAGCAGCACCCGGGGCGCCACCTGGGCGGGCGCCTGCGGGTTGTGCGGCTCGACGGCGGTCAGCACCGAGCGGGCGGCGCGTTCGGCCGTGTCGTAGTCGCCCATGTCCAGCGCCACGAACCCCCGCAGCGTGCCGGCCATGCCGGTGAGCAGCGGGTGCGACGTCCGATGGGCGTACCGCAGCGCGTCGGTGAGCAGGTCGGCGGCGTGTTCCGGCTCGCCCAGCCCGCGCGCCACCACCCCCCGGACGACCAGCGCGAAGCCCTGCCCCCAGTCGTCGGAGGCGGCGGCGAACTCCCGGTACGCGCGGCGGGCCCCCCGGTCCGCCTCGCCCAGCTCGCCCAGCTCGGCGGTGGCGTACGCCTCCACCGCCCGCAACGTGCCCACCGCCCACGCCTCGCCGACCCGCTCGCCGAACGGCAGGAAGACCCGCGCCATCCGGCACGCCTCCCGCAGCCGGCCCGCCAGCAGCCGGGCGAACGCGGTGGTGCCCCGCAGCCACGCCTGCCCGTACGGGTCCTTCAGCTCGGCGAAGAGCCGGGCGGCCCGGCCGAGCACCGCGTCGGTCCCGGCGAAGTCGCCCCGGGTGGTGGTGACCCAGGCCAGGTTCTGCAACGACCACGCCTGCCCCCGGCGGTCCTGCGCCTGGAGGCTCACCTGGTACGAGGCGGCGAGCCGGCTGCTCGCCTGCCCCAGCCGCCCGGCGATGAAGTCGGCCATGCCGAGGCGGCGCATCGCCGAGGCGCGCAGGGTCGGCAGACCGCCGTCGGTGGCCACCTGCAACGCCTCCTGCCAGCAGGCCGCCGACCGTGCCTGGTCGCCCATGGTCTGGTGGGCCTGCCCGGCGAGCAGCAGCGCGCTGGCCCGGACGCCCGACTCGTCGCCGGCGTTGGCCGCGATCTTCTCGGCGGAGGCGAGCGCGTCGGCGGGCCGGCCGATCTGGAGCAGCGCCCGGGCGTGCACCACCCGGTCGGCCGCCGGCACCCCGTCGCGGGCCAGCTCGGCGGCGCGTTCGGCGTACTCCACGGCGAGCGCGGGCTCGCCCGCCTGCAGCGACCGGCGGGCGGCCCCGCCGAGTGCGGCGACGCCCAGCGGGACGACGGTCCGCGCCGGGGCGTCCGGCCGCAGCCCGACCGCGTCGGCCAGCGCGGCGGCCCGCTCCACGTGCTGGGCCACGAAGACGTCCCGGGCCGCCCCGGTGAAGCCGCCCGGCGCGCCCGCCCCGGCCGGCGGTTCGGTCGCGGCCCAGCGGGCCAGCGCCGCGTGCCGCTCGGCCAGCTCGGCCTTGCTCACCCCGGCGTACGCGGCCTCCCGCATCAGCGGGGTGGCGAAGGCGTACCCGGTGCGGGTGCGGTGCAGCATCCGGCGTTGCAGCAGCTCCTCGACGGCCCGCTCCAGCTCGACGGCGACCACCGCCGCCGGGCGGCCGTCCCGGCCGGCGCGCTGCTCGCGCAGCGCCTCCAGGGCCCCGCCCGGCACGGTGTCGCCGACCACGGCCGCGTCCCGCAGCACCGAGCGGGCGTCGACGGGCAGCGCGTCGATACGCGCGGCGAGCACCGCGGCCAGGTCGCGGGAGAGCAGGCGGCTGCCGAGCGAGCCGGGTGCCAGCCGCCAGGCCCCCGGGCTCGGGGCGTTCCGGTCGGCGACGGCGGTCAGTGCGCCCCGCTCCATCAGCAGGGTGACCAGCTCGGCCAGGTAGAACGGGTTGCCCTGGGCGGTGGCGAGCAGCCGGTCGGTGTCGGCCTGCGGCAGCTTCCCCCCACCGAGATAGCTGGTGAGCAGCCGGGCCGCGTCGGCGCCGCGCAGCGGCGGCAGCGCGTGCACCTCGGCCTCCGACATCCGGGTCAGCGCCCCGGCGGTGCGCACCAGCTCGGGTCGGCCGAGCAGCAGCACCAGCACCGGGCCGGTGAGCCGGGACAGGGCGACCCCGAGCGCTCCGATGGTCTCCGCGGTCGCGTCGTGCAGGTCGTCGACGACGACCACCAGGGGCGCCTCCGCGGCGAGGGCGCTGAGCAGGTCCGCGACCGCGTTCGGCACGGCGTCGGCGTCGGCGGGCTGCTGGGCGGTGGTCCACTCGCCCTGGTCGGCCGGGCCGCCGGGCAGTTCGGCGTAGCCGAGCAGGGCCAGCAACTGGTCGGTGGCGACCGGGGCCGGGTCGCCACCCGCGCGGCCGAGCCGCTGGTTGAGCCGGCGCAGCCGCTCCTCGACGGCCGGGCGGGTCAGCGCGGTGGCGGCGTCGTTGGGCAGGCCGACCGCCGCCCGGACCAGGTCGGCCAGGGGCGCGAGCCGGCGCCGCTCGCCGAACGCGGCGCAGCGCACCGACAGCACCCGGGCGCCGGTGTGCGCGGCGTACCGGCCGGCGCCCACGTCGTAGCCGGCGGCGAGGCGTTCCACCTCGGCGGCGAACCGGGACTTGCCGAGCCCGGCCTCGGCGGTCATCAGGAGCACCCGGGGCTCGCCGCGGTCGATCACCTCGGCCAGCCGGCCGGCGACCCGGCCGATCTCGGTCTCCCGGCCGACGAACGGGGCCTCGTCACCGAGGCCGGACCGGGTGCCCGGCGCGTCCAGGAGGCCGAGCAGCTCGTACGCCTCGACCGGCTCGCGCTTGCCCTTGAGCCGCAGCGGGCGCAGCGCGCGCCAGGAGGCGACGTGCCGGGTGGCGGCGGAGGTGCGGGCCCCGGCGTAGACCGCGCCGACGGCGGCGGCGTCGGCCAGCCGGGCGGCGGTGTTCACGGTGTCGCCGATGACCGTGTACTCGATCGCGGCCTGGATGCCGGCGATCACGTCGCCGGTGTTCAGGCCGACCCGCAGACCGAGCGGCGCGCCACCGCCCCGCTCGTCGTCGAGCACCCGGCGGACCGCCCGCTGCATGGACAGCGCGGCGCGGACCGCCCGCTCGGCGTCGTCCTCGTGCGCCACCGGCGCGCCGAAGACCGCCATGATCCCGTCGCCGGTGAGCTTGTCGACGTGCCCGCCGAAGGTCTTGACCGCGCCGGCCAGGGCGGCGAGCACCCGGTCGGTGACCGCGCCGACCCGTTCCGGGTCGAGGTCCTCGGACCAGGAGGTGAAGTCCGACAGGTCGCCGAAGAGCACGGTGACCACGCGGCGCTCGGTCGCCGGCAGCGTCGCGGCGGCCGGCAGGGCGGCCCCGCAGTTGTGGCAGAACCGGGCGCCGGGGACGGCTACGGTTCCGCACACCGGGCAGGTCACGCTTGCTCCAACCCCGCGGTGCCCGCGCCGGATTCCCGCCCGAGGTGTTCCAGTTGGGCCCGCACCGACCACTCGGCCGCCCACCACAGCGACCGGTCGACGTCCGCGTAGACCTTCGCGACCACCTCCGCGGCGGTGGTGGCCCCCTCGGCGACCGCCGCCCGGACCTGGTCGAGCCGGGCCCGGCGGTGGGCGAGGTAGAACTCCGCGGCGGCGGCGCAGTCGGCCAGTGCCGGGCCGTGCCCCGGCAGCGCCGGGATCCCCCGGTACGTCGAGAGCAGCTCCAGGCTGGCCAGGTAGTCCCCGAGGTGCCCGTCGGGGTGGGCGACCACGGTGGTGCCCCGGCCCAGGATGGTGTCGCCGGTGAGCACGACCCGCTCGTCGCCGTGCGCGACGACGAAGCAGACCGAGTCGCCGGTGTGGCCGGGGGTCGGCACGAGCCGGATGTCCAGGCCGGGGCCGCCGAGGCTGTCGCCGGGCGTGGTCAGCGGCTCCCCGCCGAGGGTGTGCGCCGGGTCGGCCGCGCGCACGGGCACCCCGTCGAGCAGGTCGCGCAGGCGGGGCGAGCCCTCGGTGTGGTCCGGGTGGCCGTGGGTGATCAGCACCAGCCCGATCGGCCCCCGCGCGACGATCGCGGCCAGGTGCTCCTCGTCGGCCGGGCCCGGATCGACGACGACGGCGTGCTCCTGGCCGGGGGCGCGTAGCAGCCAGGTGTTGGTGCCGTCGAGCGTCATCGGCCCCGGGTTCGGGGCACGCAGCAGCGTCACCCAACCCGGCAGCTGGTCGGCGAGCGCCGCTGCCGGCGCGGTGAAGTGCCCGGTCATGGCTGCGATCGTACGGCCCCCGCCGCCACTCCCCGCGATCTTGCAGTTTCCGCCTGGGATACGTCCCGCTTCACGGCTTTTGCCGGGCGGTCAGTGCAAGATCGCGGAGTGGGCGCGGGTCAGGCGACCTCGACGATGACCTCGACCTCGACGGGGGCGTCGAGGGGAAGCTCGGCGACGCCGACGGCGGCGCGGGCGTGGCGGCCGGCCTCACCGAAGACCGCGCCGAACAGGTCGGAGGCGCCGTTGATCACGCCGGGCACGGCGGTGAAGCCGGGGGCGGCGGCGACGAAGCCGGTCACCTTGACGACCTTGACGACCTTCTCCAGGCCGACCAGCGAGTCGATCGCGGCCAGCGCGTTGAGCGCGCACCGCTCGGCCAGGTCCTTCGCCTGCTCGGCGGAGACGCCGGCGCCGACCTTGCCGGTGGCGAGCAGCTTCCCCTCGACCATCGGCAGCTGCCCGGAGACGTAGACGTGCTGCCCGGACTGCACGGCCGGCACGTAGCTGGCCACGGGCGGGACCACCTCGGGCAGCGTGTGCCCGAGCTCGGCGAGCTTCGCGTGGGGACCGTTGGTCATGCCGCTCACGCCTTCGGCCGCTTGAGGTACGCGACGAGCTGCTCCGGGTTCGGGCCGGGAACCACGGAGACGAGTTCCCACCCGTCCTCACCCCAGTTGTCGAGGATCTGCTTGGTCGCGTGGACCAGCAGCGGGACCGTGGCGTATTCCCACTTCTGCATCGGTGGAGGGCTCCCTCGGATGGAGTACGACTCTTCGACGCACAGCCTACGGTCCGGCGGCCGGCCGGGGCGCGGGACGCTGCTCCGGGGCGGTGGGCACTTCCCCGCAGGGGCCACTGTGCTCGTACGGCTGCGGGCAGCGCGACCGGTCCGGCAGCAGCAGGTCGCAGAAGACCCGGTGCCGGTTGTTCTGGTCGTCCGCGGTGGACACGGTCGTCTCGCCCGCGTCCAGTTCCAGCAGGAAGCTCAGCGACGTGGCGACGGTGCCGGCCAGCGCGGTGGCCGCCGCCAGGTCGGCGACCCGGATCGGCAGGTGGATGACGTACCCGGGCTCCTCCTCGTCCCGGCCGCGCGCGCCGGGGCGACCAGCCGTGCGCATCACCTCTCCGGGCTGGGCGAACCGCCGGTACGACCGCTCGTTGATCGGCAGGCCGCCGGCCACGCCCTCGGTCTCGCCGGCGGAACCGGCCCCGGTCCGCCACGCCCGGTCACCCGCCGGGAACTGTGCTCGGGGGATGTTGTCCACGTCGCGCATGCCTTGCCTCCGGACGTCGTACCTGGTCACGTCATCGCCTTGCGGGCCCGGGCCCCGGTGCCCGACCCTTCCCCCGCGCCGGTGAGAACGTAGGACCGGAGGAAGAGTCCCGCCAACAGGACGCGCACGCTCGGTCACGCCGAGTCACATATGCGACACAACCCTGGTCAGGGACGAGGCCCCACCTGCCGCCCCGCGAAACCGGCCGACCGACCGCTACCCTTCCGGTCGGACGGGCGCTCGCCGGCTCGCCGCCAGCTCGATCACGCTCGTCGCCGGGGCAGGCGACGACGTCGCACCCCGGGGGGAAGAGATGACCCAACCACCCAGCGGCGGCCCCACCGGATCGCCGGCCGGCCAGCCGGACGTCCCGGCCGCTCCCGGCGCCGCCGTGCCGCCCGCGCCGGCAGCGGCCCCGGACCCGTCGGCCCCGCCGCCCCCGGCCGGCTACCCGCCGTACCAGCCGCCCGCGCCGGCAGCGGCCCCGGACCCGTCGATCCCGCCGCCCCCGGCCGGCTACCCGCCGTACCAGCCGCCCGCCGCACCGAAGAAGAAGCGCGGCGTGCTGATCGCCGCCATCGCCCTGGCGGTGATCCTGCTGCTCTGCGCCGGCGGCGGCGTCGTCACCTTCCTGACGCTGCGCAACGCCGAGAGCGGCGAGGGCGCCAAGGAGCCGACGGTCGCCGTGGACCAGTTCCTCACTGCCGTCTACAAGGACCGCGACGCGGGCAGGGCGGCCGCCCTGGTCTGCTCCTCGTCGCGGGACGAGGAGAAGATCGCCACCAAGGTCGCCGAGGTCGAGAAGTACGTCGCGGCCCACCAGAACCCCCGGTTCCGGTGGAGCAGCCCGAAGGTGGACGACCAGACCGGCGACAGCGCCACGGTCACCACCAAGGTCACCATGACCACCGCCGACGAGAAGGTCGCCGACCAGGACCTGCGGTTCACCGTGGTGAAGAGGACGGGTTGGTGGGTCTGCGAGGTCGCCTGAGCCCGGCCGCTGGATAGGCTCGACGGGTGCGAGCAGCAGAGCGGCCGGCCGATCCGGCCGGCACCCAGTGGCCGGCCCGCCTCCACGTCGTGACCGGCAAGGGCGGCACCGGCAAGACCAGCGTCGCGGCCGCCCTGGCCCTGGCCCTGGCCGCGGGTGGGCGGCGCACGCTGCTGGTGGAGGTCGAGGGGCGGCAGGGCATCGCCCAGCTCTTCGGCACCGACCCGCTGCCCTACGAGGAGCGGCACCTGACCGACGCGCCGGCCGGCGGCGAGGTGCGGGCCCTGGCGGTGGACGCCGAGGAGGCCCTCCTCGAGTACCTGGACATGTTCTACAAGCTCGGCGCGGCGGGCCGGGCGCTGCGCAAGCTCGGGGCGATCGACTTCGCCACCACCATCGCCCCGGGCCTGCGGGACGTCCTGCTCACCGGCAAGGTGAAGGAGGCGACCACCCGCACGGTCGACCAGCGGCGCGCGTACGACGCGGTGGTGCTGGACGCCCCGCCGACCGGGCGGATCGGCCGCTTCCTGAACGTCACCGCCGAGACGGCCCGGCTGGCCAAGGTCGGCCCGATCAAGACCCAGAGCGAGGGGGTCGCGGCGCTGCTGCGTTCCCCGATCACCGCCGTGCACGTGGTGACCCTGCTGGAGGAGATGCCGGTCCAGGAGACGGTCGACGCGATCGCCGAGCTGACCTCGTTCGGCTTCCCGGTGGGGCGGGTGATCGTCAACGGCACCCGGCCGCCGCTGCCCGCGGGTCGCGCGGTGGGCCCGGCCGAGCTGGAGCGGGGGCTGCGCGCCGCCGGGCTGCCGGCGGACCGGGACACCGTCGCCGGGCTCGCCGTGGAGGCACGCGACCAGGCGATCCGCCGCGAGCTGGAGGATTCGCTGCGGGCCGACCTGGTAGAGCTGGGGCTGCCGCTGACCGAGCTGCCGCTGCTGCCCGACGGGGTGGACCGCACCGGGCTGGACCGGCTGGCCGAGGCCCTGCTCCGGGCGGATTGACTCACACCTGCCACCGGCACGGGCACGGCGACCGACCCGGCCCGATACGCTCGATTGGTGCCTTCCGAAGACGCGGCGCCGCAGCTGGATGTCGACCAGATCCTCGCCGATCCCGGCGTGCGGATCGTGGTCTGCTGCGGGGCGGGCGGGGTGGGGAAGACGACCACGGCCGCCGCGCTCGCGCTGCGGGCCGCGGAGCAGCACGGCCGGCGGACGGTGGTGCTCACCATCGACCCAGCCCGCCGGCTGGCCCAGTCGCTCGGGCTGACCGAACTGGACAACACCCCCCGCCAGGTCAAGGGGATCGACGTCGAGGCCAGCGGCGGCGAGCTGCACGCCATGATGCTGGACATGAAGCGCACCTTCGACGACGTGGTGCTCCAGCACACCGATCAGGCGAAGGCGGCGGAGATCTTCGCCAACCCCTTCTACCAGGCGATGAGTTCGACCTTCGCCGGCACCCAGGAATACATGGCGATGGAGAAGCTGGGCCAGTTGCACGCCCGGGGCGAGTGGGATCTGATCGTGGTGGACACCCCGCCGTCCCGCTCGGCGCTGGATTTCCTGGACGCCCCGGCCCGGCTGTCCCGCTTCCTCGACGGGCGGATGCTGCGGCTGCTGCTCGCCCCGGCGCGCACCGGCGGGCGGAGCATGTTCAGCCTGGTGACCGCCTCGTTCGGGATGTTCTCCAAGGTCGTGCAGAAGGTACTCGGCGCCCAGTTGCTGACCGACCTCTCCGGCTTCGTCGCCGCGCTCGACTCGATGTTCGGCGGGTTCCGGCAGCGCGCCGAGCAGACGTACCGCATCCTCCAGGCGCGGGAGACGGCGTTCCTGCTGGTCGCGGCGCCAGAGCCGGACGCGGTCCGGGAGGCCGCCTACTTCGCGGGCCGGCTGCGCGAGGAGCGGATGCCGCTGGCGGGCCTGGTGCTCAACCGGGTGCACCGGCCGGCCGTGCCCGGCCTCGGCGCGGCGGAGAGCATGGCCGCCGCGGAGCGCCTGGCCGACCTGGGTGGGCACGAGGGCACCGTCGACGTGCTGCGGGCCCACGCGGCCCTGGCCCAGCAGGCGGTACGCGAGCGGCAGGTGGCGGCCCGGTTCACGGAGGCGTTCCCGGCGGTGCCGGCGGTGTCCGTGACGGCGCAGCCCGCCGACGTGCACGACGTCGACGGGCTGCGGACGATCGGCGCGGCGATCAGCCGGCCGTGACGGCGTTCAGCCGGCGGCGGTGACGAGGATCTTGTCCTTGCCGGCCTTGTCCTTGGCGTTCTTCTTCATCGCGGCCTCGAACATCTTGCGCCAGCTCGTCACCTGGGGGTGACGGCGCAGCAGCGCGCGGCGTTCGCGCTCGGTCATGCCACCCCACACGCCGAACTCGATCCGGTTGTCCAGCGCGTCGGCCAGGCACTCGTACCGGACTGGGCAGCTCCGGCAGATCCGCTTGGCCACGTTCTGTTCGGCGCCCTGTACGAACAACGCGTCCGGGTCCCCGTTCTGACACGCCGCCAGCGACGGCCAGTCAGTGATCATGCCCATGTGTACTCGTCCCCCCTTGCAGTACCTACCGACCCCGTCGCGGACCAGCCGGCAATTCCCCCCGGTCGCCCGGCGCGCCTTCCCCAAGGCCGCACGGACGACATGTGGCTCGGTCGCCGCCCCCATCATGCTCTGTAGTCGCCTGATTACGCAACGTTGTCGGCTAAATCCATCATTCCGGACACTCCCGGCTTCCCGGGCTTCGCGACCGCCGGTTACCCCGCCGGAGTCCGTGAAAACGCTGCGGGCCCCCTCGGGAAGGAGGGAGACTCGACGCCGGATTCACGCAACCACGCACCGGGGGTCGTGCGTTTAGCACAACGAGGTCGGCGCGCGCAGGAAATGGGGAAAGAAGCCCCGGCGCCCCTCGTTCCCTACTCGCGTACCCTGTCGAGGTGACCTGGATGCGGAAACGTGACCACAATGTGCTGACCAACGCCGCATCGCTACTCATATGTGGCCTGCTGGCCGGCGTGGTGGTCGCGGCGGCGGCCTTCCCCGCGGTGGCGATGTCCGGCCTGGCCGCCAAGGCCGGCGCCGAGACCTTCGGCGCGTTGCCCAAGGAGCTGACCGTGGCCCGCGCGCCGCAGATCAGCTACCTGTACGCCGCCGACGGCAAGACCCCGCTGGCGACCATGTACGACGAGAACCGTCGGGACGTGAAGCTGGCCGACATCGCGCCCATCATGCAGAAGGCGATCATCGCCGCCGAGGACCACGACTTCTACAAGCACAACGGCGTGGACCTCAACGGCATCGCCCGGGCCTTCGTCAACAACCAGTCCGGCGCGTCCAGCCAGCAGGGCGCCTCGACGCTGACCATGCAGTACGTCCGCCTGGCCATCGCCTACTCGGCGACCCACCCGGCCGACGTGGTCGCGGCCACCGAGGACACCAGCGCCCGCAAGCTGCGCGAGATGCGCTACGCCATCCAGATCGACAAGGAGCTCTCCAAGGACGAGATCCTGGAGCGCTACCTGAACATCGCCGCCTTCGGCAACGGCGCGTACGGCATCTACGCCGCCAGCCAGGTCTACTTCAACAAGCCGCCGAGCAAGCTCAAGATCGAGGAAGCCGCCATGCTCGCCGGCATGGTGAAGGCGCCGAGCACCAACGACCCGACCACCAAGAGCGGCTACAAGGCGGCGGTCGAGCGGCGTGACTACGTCATCCAGAACATGGTCGAGATCGGCGCCATCACCCAGCAGGAGGCGGACGCGGCGAAGGCCGTCCAGCTCAAGGTCACCGGCAAGCGGGCGCCCAACGGCTGCGTCTCGACCAACGAGAAGGGCTGGGGCTTCTTCTGCGACTACTTCTACCGCTGGTGGATGCAGCAGGAGACCTTCGGCTCGACCTCGTACGACCGGGAGCGGCGGCTCAAGAGCGGCGGCTACACCGTGGTCACCACGCTCGACCCGCAGGCCCAGCGGGGCGCCGACAAGGCCGTCCGCAAGGCCAAGTCGGAGAAGAGCAAGGAAGCCGCCATGGTGGCGGTGGTCGAGCCGGGCACCGGCCGGGTCCGGGCGCTGGCGGTCAACCGCACCTTCAAGCTCGACGACCCGAAGAAGCCGGCGAACAAGCCGCACAGCGACCCGAAGCAGAAAAGGAAGGGCAAGCTCGGCAACTACCCGAACACGGTGAACCCGCTGCTCACCGGCGGTGACGGCATCACGGGCTACCAGGCCGGCTCGACCTTCAAGATCTTCACCATCGTGGCCGCGCTGGAGAAGGGCATCCCGCTCGGCTACACGATCAACGCCCCGCAGCAGTTCAAGTCGGAATACATCATCGACAGCAGCAGCCCGGCGGCGTGCCCCGGCACCCACTTCTACTGCCCGACCAACTCGGGCAAGAAGGCCGGCGGCGTGCAGAACATGTGGAGCGCCTTCGCGCAGTCGATCAACACGTACTTCGTGCCGTTGCAGCAGCAGGTCGGCGCGGAGAACGTGGTCGACGTGGCCAAGCGGCTCGGCATCCAGTTCCGGCAGAGCGAGGACGCGAAGTTCGCCGGCACCAAGGACGCCGCGCACCAGTGGGGCGCCTTCACCCTCGGCGTCTCGCAGACCACCCCGCTGGAGCTGGCCAACGCCTACGCCACCCTCGCCGCGGACGGCAAGTACTGCGAGCCGATCCCGGTGCAGGAGATCAAGGACCCGGAGGGCAAGAAGCTCGACATCGCCAACCCGCGCTGCGAGAAGCGGGTCAGCACCGAGGTGGCCCGCGCCGCCGTGGACGCGGCCCGCTGCCCGGTCGGCGACAACTCCTCCACCAGCAGGTGCGGCGGCAGCCGTACGGCCGCCGAGGTCAAGGGCATCGTCGACGCGCCGGTGGCCGGCAAGTCCGGCACCACCGACTCGGAGAAGACCGCCTCGCTGGTCGCGATGACCAAGCAGTACGCGGTGGCCGGCATCATGGCCGACCCGGACTGGCCGCAGACCAACGTCAAGATGAAGCACAAGCAGAAGGACGGCATCAACCCGCCGGTCTACGAGACGCTGCGCGACGCCATGAAGGGCAAGAAGCGGATCAACTTCGAGCCCCCGGGCCAGAAGATCTCCGAGGGCGACCAGCGCCGGATCCCGGACGTGAAGTGCCTGGACGTGGAGCAGGCGAAGTCCCGCATCGAGGCGGAGGGCTTCGACGCGGTCGTCTCCGACATCAAGGTCCCGTCGAGCTGCGCCCCGGGCAAGGCGGCGGGCACCAGCCCCGACGGCCGGACCATCAAGGGCGGCGTGGTGACCATCCAGATCAGCGCCGGCGGCGGCACCGCCCCGGGCAGCGGCACCAAGCCGACCAACCCGGGCCGTCCGCCGGGCCGCAACGGCGGCTGAGCCGCCCGGATCGACGGAAGCGGGCGGGCACCCCACGCGGGGGTGCCCGCCCGTTTCGCGTACGCGGAGCGGGTCGCGCGACGGCTCAGAGGCCGAGCTGCCGGCGGACCTCCGCGGCCACCCGGCCGCCCTCGGCCCGGCCGGCCACCGCGGCCTGGGCCGCCTTCATGGCCGGGCCCATCTGCGCCTTGCCGGTGAAGCCACCCGCGGCGAGCGCCCCCGCGACCAGCTCGGTCAGCTCGGCCTCGGAGAGCTGCTTCGGCAGGTAGCGCTCCAGCACCTCGCCCTCGGCGGTCTCCTTCGTGGCCTGCTCGGTGCGGCCGGCGTCGGCGAAGGCGGTCGCGGCCTCCCGGCGCTTCTTCGCCTCCTTGGCCAGCACCGCGAGCACCTCGTCGTCGGTGAGCTCGCGCTTGGCCTTACCGGCGACCTCGGCGGTGCCGACGGCGGCGAGCGCCATCCGCAGGGTGGAGGTGGTCAGCTCGTCGCGCGCCTTGAGAGCGGCGCGCATGTCGGCGGTCAGACGGTCCTTCAGCGTGCTCATGGACGGTGAAACTACCCTGAACGCCATGCGAAAGCGCACACTATTCCGGCTTGCGACCGGGACCGTCGCGTTGGGCGCGGCGACCCTGGCGTACGCGTCGCTCGTCGAGCGCAACATGTTCACCCTGCGGCGGTACGACGTGCCGGTGCTGCCGGCCGACGCCGAGCCGCTGCGCGTCCTGCACCTGTCCGACCTGCACATGATGCCCGACCAGGGGCGCAAGCAGCGCTGGGTGGCGTCGCTGGCCGCGCTCGACCCCGACCTGGTCGTGGTCACCGGGGACAACATGGCGCACCCCGGCGCCGTGCCCGGCGTGCTGCGCGCCCTCCAGCCGCTCCTCGACTACCCGGGAGCATTCGTCTTCGGCTCCAACGACTACACCGGGCCGGTCTGGAAGAACCCGTTCACCTACTTCCTGCCCGACCGCGAGTACACCGAGGGCGCGGAGCTGCCGCACGAGGAGCTGCGCGACGTCCTCACCGGAGCCGGCTGGGCGGACCTGAACAACGCCCGCACCACCGTCAAGGCCGGCGGCCGGGCGGTCGAGCTGCTCGGGGTCGACGACCCGCACATCGAGCGGGACGACTACGACTCCGTCGCCGGGCCGGTGTCGCCCGCGGCCGACCTGTCGATCGCGCTGACCCACTCCCCCGAGCCGGCCGTGCTCGACCGGATGGCCGCCGACGGCTTCGGGCTGCTGCTCGCCGGGCACACCCACGGCGGCCAGGTCTGCGTGCCGGGCGTCGGGGCGCTGGTCACCAACTGCGGCCTGCCCCGCTCCATGGCGCGCGGCCTGCACCGCTGGCCCGGGTCCGACTCCTGGCTGCACGTCTCCGCCGGCCTCGGCACCCACCCGACCGCGCCGGTCCGGTTCGCCTGCCCGCCGGAGGCGAGCGTGCTCACCCTGATCCCCCGCTGACCCGTACGCCGGCAGGCCGGGCCGGCTCCCCGGCCTGCCGGGACAGTGCCGCCGATCGCGCTGTCGAGCTGCCCCGTCCATGGGACCGGGCGGGCCGCCCGGACCACCGGGGGTACCGAGTTTGACCACCGGAGCGGGTGGGCTACTATTTGTCGGCACGCCTCGGGGTGTGGCGCAGCTTGGTAGCGCGCTTCGTTCGGGACGAAGAGGTCGTCGGTTCGAATCCGGCCACCCCGACCAGAGGTCAGAGGGCATGTCCGCTCAGCGGACATGCCCTCTGGTGCATTCGGCGACAGTGCCCCGATCCGGCTCGGGCGATCGCGCCTCGGCGGCACTCGGGCGCGCTCAGTCCTGGCGTTCGGTGCGCGCGATCTCGGCGAACGCGGCGGTCAGGTAGCCGTCGAGCGGCCGGCCGGTCACGGCGAGCAGGTCGGCCACGAGCAACGGCGCGTGCCGCGCCACGGCCGGCGGGTCGGGCGGGGACTCGTCGCCATCCGGGTCGTAGACGCCGAGGGCGCCCGCCAGCAGGACGAGCACCACGTGCGGGTCGACGTCGGGCCGCCACGGCGCCGCGCCCCGTACGCAGCGTTCGAGCACCTGCCGGACGTCGTCGCCGTCCAGTCCGTCCGGGTGGCCCTCCTCCAGCAGCAGCCGGACCACCGCGCCGAGGACCAGGCCGGACCGTTCGGCCGCGGCGAGCCGGGCCACCGAGACGTCGTACGCATCGGGGTCGCGTTCGCGCGCGGCGGCGACCGCGGCGGCCGCGGCGGTGGCGATCTCGCGGGCCGGTGCGGGCAGGTGTCGCCAGGTCGTGGTCATCCCGGCCAGCATCGCAGACGGGCCCGACAGCGAGCCGGCCCCGGCACCACGGCGCGGGCCGGTCGGCGCGAACGTGTCCTTGGTCACCGGGCAGCGTCGGGCCGCGCGGGGCGGGTCGTAAACGGCTCGCCTGTCGTCGTACCCGGCGCACAGAATCGCGGCATGCTCAGTCGCGCCCTGCCCCGCCGTCCGGAAGCCCGGCGGATCCTCGTCGGCACCCTGCTGTCGGCGGTCGGGCGCGGCCTCACCCTGCCGTTCCTGTTCATCTACCTGACCGACGTCCGCGGCCTCACCGACGCCCGCGCCGGCCTGGTGATCGGCTGGTACGGCGCCGTCACCCTGGCCCTGTCGCCGCTCGGCGGCACGCTCATCGACCGCTTCGGCGCGCGCCGGATCGTCGTACCGTGCCTGCTCGTCGAGGCGGCCGGCACCGGCTCGCTGGCGCTGGTCGACTCGACCGCCTCGGCCTTCGTGGTGATCACGCTGATCGCGATCGGCAGCTCGGCCATCTGGTCCGGGCAGAACACCATCCTCGCCTCGCTCACCGACGACGACGAGCGGCAGCGGGTCTACGGGCTGAACTTCGCCCTGCTCAACCTCGGCATCGGCATCGGCGGTCTGATCTCCGGCGCGATCGTCGACACCGCCCGCCCGGTCACCTTCCAGGCGATCTACGTGCTCGACGCGATCAGCTACCTGATGCCCGCGCTGATCCTGCTGAGCCTGCCCCGGGTGGGCCACCGGCTCGCCGCCGGGCCGGCCGGGGACCGTCCGTCGGCCGGCGGCTACCTCACCGTGCTGCGGGACCGGCCGTTCCGCCGGCTGGTCGTCTTCGGCCTGGTCCTGACCACCTGCGGGTACGCGCAGATCGAGGTGGGCTTCGCCGCGTACGCCGTGCGCGTGGTGGAGGTGACGCCGCGCGTGGTGGCCTGGGCGTTGGCCGGCAACACGGTGATGATCGTGCTCGCCCAGCTGTTGGTCATCCGCCGGATGGAGGGGCGCAGCCGGACGGGCGGGCTGGCCGTGGTGGGCGCGGTCTTCGCGACCGCCTGGCTGGTCCTCGGCGCCGCCGGCCAGGTCGGTCCGGGCAACGCGCTGGTCGCCGCCCTCGGCGTGGTGGCCTGCTCGGCCATCTTCGGCTTCGGCGAGACGCTGTTGTCGCCGGTGATGCCCGCGCTGACCAACGCGCTCGCCACGGACGAGCTGCGCGGGCGTTACAACGCCATGAGTTCGATGATCTTCGGCATCAGCGGGGTGATCGGCCCGGTGACGGCGGGTCCCCTGATCGGGGCGGCCGACGGCCGGATCTGGGTCGCGGTGGTGGTCGGCGGCTGCCTGGTGGCCTCGCTGCTCGCGCTCTCCCTGCGCCCGCTGCTCACGGCGGTCCAGGACGGCCGCGTGCCGGCTGCCGCGCCGGCCGCCGAGCCGGCCCCCGCCCACGTCTGACCGCCACGGGGCGCAGCGGAGACGGGCCCCGGAGCAGGTGCTCCGGGGCCCGTCGGGTGCGCACGTCGCCTCAGGCGGCGGGGACCTCCGCGGTGGTGCGGATGCGGTCCAGGGCCGGCGCCGAGACCGGGGACTGCGCGGTCAGGTACGCCACGAAGGCGTCCAGGTCGATCATCCCGGTGGCCGCGTTCTTGCCGCCGGTGAGGACGCTGAAGCCGTCGCCGCCGCCGGAGAGGAAGTTGTTCACCGTGACCCGGTAGGTGGCACCGGCGTCGACCGCCACGCCACCGAAGCTGAGGCTGCCCCGGACCACCCGGGTGCCCGCGCACGGGTCCGCTACGGTGCCGGTGGTGCCGGCCGGGTCGACGACGTACCGGACGGTCGACGACGGGTAGAGCGTCCGGCCCGTGACGAACTGCTGCTCCAGCATGCAGTAGAGCTGCGCGCCGGTGAGGTCGAGCGTCACGAGGTTGTTGCCGAACGGCTGCACCGTGAAGGCCTCCTCGTAGGTGACCGGGCCGGCGTCGAGGTCGGCGCGTACACCACCGGGGTTCATGAAGGCGGCGACCGCGCCCTGCTCGTCGTCGGTGGCGGCGAGCTGCGCGTCGGCGATCACGTTGCCCATCGGGGACTCGCCCAGGGTCGTACCGAAGAGGGTCTCCTGGGTCTTCTTGATCGCCGTGGTGGTCTGGCCGACCTCGCGGCCGGCCACCGGGCCGAGCACGGTCTTGTAGCGGTTGATCAGGTCGGTCTGCGCCGGGTCCCTGTCGACGTCCCGGTTGACCACCACGTTCTCGGCCTTGGCGGTGATGACGTCACCGGTGCGCCGGTCGATGGAGAGGTCGATGTCGGTGACCAGACGGCCGAAGGAGCTGGCGCTGGTGACCAGCTTGCCGGCGATGTCGCAGTTGTACGCCTGGTGGGTGTGGCCGCTGACGACGACGTCGATCGACGGGTCCATCCGGTTGGCGATGTCCACGATGGGGCCGGAGATGCCCTTGCAGTCGTTGATGCCGCCGGTGGCGTCCTGGGTGCCGCCCTCGTGCAGCAGCACGACGATGGTCTCGACGCCCTTGGCACGCAGCTCGCGGGCGTACCGGTTGGCGGTCTGCGCCTCGTCGGCGAAGGTCAGGCCGGCGACGCCCTGCGGGCTGACGATCTGCGGGGTGCCCTCCAGCGTCATGCCGATGAAGCCGACCTTGACGCCCTGCACCTTGTGGATGGCGTACGGGGCGAGCAGCGGCTGGCCGGTGGCGGTCCTGAACGCGTTGGCCGACAGGTACTGGAAGCCGGCGCCCTCGTACGGGGTGCCGTCGGCGCAGCCGTCGACGGGGTGGCAGCCGCCGTTCTGGATGCGCAGCAGCTCGTCGGCGCCCTCGTCGAACTCGTGGTTGCCGACGCTGGCGTAGTCGAGCCCGGCCAGCGACAGCGCCTCGATGGTCGGCTCGTCGTGGAACGCGGCGGAGAGCAGCGGGGAGGCGCCGATCAGGTCGCCGGCCGCCACGGTGATGGTGTTCTGCTCCTTGGCGGCGCGCTTGCGCAGCTCGGCGAGCTGGGTGGCGAGGTATTCGGCCCCGCCTGCGGGCTGCCCGGCGATGGTGCCGTTGGTGGTGCCGGTCGGCGGTTCGAGGTTGCCGTGGAAGTCGTTGAGGGCGAGCAGCTTGACGGCGACCGGCTTCGGGCCGGCGTCCGCCTGGTCGGGGGTGGTCGTGACCGCGCCGAACGCGGTCACGGCGAGCGCGGTCAGGCCGATGGCGGCCCGACGCATCCCGGGGATGGACATGGAACTCCTCGTGAGAAGCCGGCGCGGGCGCCCGGGCGATGGTGACGCCGGTCGGGCCCGCGCGGTCGGCGGGGTTCGGTCGCGGTGGCGGCGGTGGGGGACCGCCGCCGCGTCGGGGACAGCCTCTCATCGCCGGCCGCCGCCGGTCGACCGGGGCGGGCCCCGCAGACCTGGGGATACGTCTCCGATCGGGGAACGTCTGGACGGGCGTTTCCGACATGCCCGGCCGGCGATGGCCGGTCGTCGCGGTTGTCGGTGGGCTGGTCTAGAAAGGACCGGACGGACGGCGTACGACGGGAAGGATGATCGGATGAGCGGGGGCCTGGTGGTGGAGACGGTGCGGTCGGCCGACGGCACGCGGATCGCGTACGAGCGCGCGGGCGACGGGCCACCGATCATCCTGGTCGGCGGCGCCTTCAACGACCGGTCGACCACCCGGGCGCTGGCCGGGGCGCTCGCGCCGGACTTCACTGCCGTCGGCTACGACCGGCGCGGCCGGGGCGACAGCGGCGACACCGCGCCCTACGCGGTCGACCGGGAGATCGAGGACATCGCGGCGCTGGTCGCCGCGGTCGGCGGCACGGCGCACCTCTACGGCGTCTCGTCCGGCGCGATCCTCGCCGCGCTCGCCACGGCGCACGGGCTGCCGGTCGGCGGGCTCGCCCTGTTCGAGCCGCCGTTCCAGGTCGGCCCGCAGACCGGCCCCCGGCCGGACGTCTCGGCCCGGACGGCCGAGCTGATCGCCGCCGGCGACCGGGCCGGTGCGGTCGAGGCGTTCATGCTTTACGCGGTGGGCCTGCCCGCCGAGGCGGTGGCCGGGATGCGCGGCGAGCCGGTGTGGCCCCACCTGGAGTCGCTGGCGCACACCCTCCCGTACGACACGCTGATCAGCGCCGGCGGCGTGCCGCCGGTCGACCGCCTGGCCACGATCACCGTCCCGACCGTGGTGGTGGACAGCACGGGCAGCCCGCAGTGGTTGCGCGACGGCGCCCGCGCGGCGGCCGAGGCGATCCCGGGCGCCCGCCAGGTCAGCCTCGACGGCGGCTACCACGAGGTGCCGGCCGAGGCGCTCGCCCCGGTGCTGCGCGACGTCCTCCTCCGCTGACGCCGATCCGCCTCACCGACGGCAGCGGCATGCCGGGCACTATTGACGGCCGCTGATACACCGGAGTGCGTGAGCGCCGGAGGAGGCAGGGTGTCGGAGGAGCAGAAGAACCGGGCCCTCGAGGCGGCCCTGGCGGACGCGGCGGCGATCCGGACGACGATCGAGCGCAAGGCCAACCACAACCAGGCGCTCGTCGGGGCGAACCTGACCGCGGTCGCGGCCGTCGCCGGCTTCGTCCTCTCGGAGAAGGCAGACCTCCGGATGTTCCTGCTCCTGCCGGTGCTCAGCACCGCCCTGGGGCTGAGCGTCGTCTCCCAGTACCGGGACATCCGCATCGCCGGTCGGTACCTCGAGCAGGTGTTGCGCCCCGCCATCGCGCGCTACACCGACGAGCCCAGCCTCTTCGGCTGGGAGGCCTTCTACTGGCGACGCAAGCACGACGGGCACGTGGCGCAGGCGCTCGCCATGGGGGTGATCTTCCCGGGGGTGTCCACCCTCGCCCTGGCGGTCACGCTCCCCGGCATCCGCACGACCGCCGACAAGCTGGCCTGGGCCGTCGGGGCCGCCATGCTCCTGCTGCTGCTCGGCGCCTGGTCCAACCGCCTCCACGAGATGGTCCGCTCCCGTTGGGCCCGGTTCCGCCGCGCCTCGCCCCGCCGGGCGCCCGACGAGCCGGCCCGGTCCGGCGACGACGGCACCCGCACGCCGACGGCGGCCTGACCAGCGACCCTGCCCACGGCCGCGACGCGGGGTCAGCCGGTGGGCGGGGCACCAGCGGCTGACCCCGCGTCCCGGATCGCGGTATAGGACCCGCCGGCCGCCCTGGCCGGTCGCCCGGTGGCTACGCGACGTCCTCCTCGGCCGACGGACGCACCGGCCCCGGCCGCCCCGGGGCCGGTGCCCACCTCAGCAGTTCGTGTAGCTGCCGCTGCTTCCCCACGAGCACGAGTCGACGAGGGTGCCCGCGGAGTTGCGCAGGTAGGCCTTGTCCCCGGTGTTGTTCCAGATGTACGCGCCAGAGCCCCAGTAGCGGTGGGTCGAGGTGTTCGTCCCCTTGCCGGTGTGGATGTAGACGCTGGCCCCGGAGGCCAGGCGGAAGTCGCCGGAGAACTTGTAGATGTGGTTCGCCTTGTCGCGCAGCGTCCAGTACTTCAGGTTGATGCTCGTCGAGCGCCGGTTGGTCAGCTTGACGTACTCGGCATTCAGGCTCGAGTTCGAGCGGTTGTCGCTGCCCGGCGAGTTGTAGTAGACCTTCGTGATCTGGATGGCCGGAGTGGCGGCCTGGGCCGGGCCGGCGGCGGTCAGCGACACGCCCATCGTGGCGGCGAGCGCCATGGCGAACCCGATCAGCCTCTTCTTCATGCGATTCCCCCACACTGACGGCCGGTCGCGGCCGGCGGTTGAGCCACGCGTCATCGCACGGCCGATCGAGGTTATCGATGTCCTGCATCAATTGTGGACAGCGGAACGGTTGCCGCAGCAAATACAACCGCCCGGTCGACCGGTCCCCATCCGGCGAGGCGGGGCCGAGCGACCGACCGCCCGACCGGATGGCCGTGCGGCGAGACGAAGACCACCGAGCGTCCCGGTCCCCCCAACTGTCCGGCCAGAGGGAAGGGACGGTGCGCCGGTCAGCCCGGTACCCGGTCCGTCCCGGCGGTCAGCGCCCCGACGGCCGCCTCCGTCCAGGGGCCAGCGACGGCCAGACAGCAGGCGAGCCGGGCGGCGTGCATGTTCGACCCGTAGGCGACGCGCCAGACCTCGCCGGTCACTGCCGCCGCCACCGTGCGGAGGTCAGAATCCGCAGGTCTTGCCGGCGGCGTGGCTGACCTGCACCAGGTGGGTGACGCAGCCGCCCCTGGCGACCTGGTGCAGCAGGAAGCCGGTCGGCTCGGTGACCCAGCCGATCTGCTCGTCGGCGCTCATGGTGAGCGAGCACTGCCGCCAGGTGCTCGGCGCGGTGGTGAGCACCGTGCCGGCGAAGGTCACCGTGACCGGGCGGTGGACGTGCCCGGCGACCACCCGGGCGACGTGCGGGTGCCGGGCGATCACCTCGGCCAGCGCGTCCCCGTCGGTCAGCCGGATGTCGTCGGCGACGGGGATGCCGACCGGCGCCGGCGGGTGGTGCAGGCAGACCACGGCCGGCACCTCCGGCCGGCCGGCCAGCACCCCGTCCAGCCAGCCGAGTTGGTCCTCGCCGAGGCACCCGGCGCCGTCGCCGGCCGGCATCAGCGAATCCAGCACCACGATCGTCGCCTCCGGGTGGTCGACGTGGTAGTAGGCCGAGAAACCGCCACCGAGCCACGGCGTGCCGCCGAAGGTGTCGAGGAGCGACTCCCGGTCGTCGTGGTTGCCGGCGACCAGGTGCACCGGCAGCGGGAACCGGCCGATGATCTCGCGCAGCGCGGCGTACTCGTCGGGGCGGCCGTGGTCGACGAGGTCGCCGGTGATGACCACGCACTCCGGCCGGGGGTTCAGCGCCAGCACCCGGCCGAGGGCACGGTGCAGGCCGACGGCCGGTTCGGCGGCGAGCACGCCGGTGGTCACGTGCGGATCACTGAGCTGGGCGATGAGCATTCGTGCCTCCACTCGACCGGGACCCTCACGCTATCGCCGCGAGCCCCGCCGCGCGGCCCGCCCGAACCCACAGGCCGTGTCCACAGCCTGTGGATAGCACATGTGTACGAAGGCTGTGGACGATCTTGCTCCCGGGCGGTACGACGCCTCGCTGAGTACCCTTGGTGCGGGCCCGCCCGCCGGCCCACACCCCTCCCAACCTGGAACGACGTGCCCCGTGGATCACGAGCGAGTCATCCGTGACGTGACGGTCCGCCTCCCCATGGCGTCGACCGCCCTGGAGGCGTGCCAGTGGACCGTCACCGCGCTCGCCCGGCACGCGCCGGCCACCATCTCCGTCCTGCTCCAGGTGCACGACCGGCTCCGCTGCGTCGCGGCGACCGGCTCCTGGCAGGTCTTCTCGACCGTGCCGCCGAAGACCGGGATCGTCGGGCGGGTGTACGCCTCCGGCGAGACCGCCGTCGTGCCGGACGTCGCCGACGACCCCGACTACATCCCGGTACGCCCCGACGTCACCGCCGAGGTCTGCGTACCGGTGCTGGACCCGGCGGGGCGGCCGATCGGCGTGCTGGACCTCCAATGGCGCGGGCCGGCCGACCTGGCCCGGTGGGGGGAGACCGCCGAGCGGCTGGCCGCCCGGCTCGGTGCCCGGATCGTGGCGCTCGGCGGGCCGCCCGCGGAGAGCCGCAGCGAGAAGCTGCTCCGGCACGCCACCGCGCTGACCTCCGCGTCGACGGAGTGGGACCTGTTCGCCGCCGCGATCGCCGCGGCCCGGGACGTCTCCACCCTCTCCGCCGCCGTGCTGGTGCTCGCCGGGCCGGAGGGGCCCCGGCTGGGCGCGCCCACGGCCACCCCCGGCGAGTTCGAGTCCCGGATCCGGGCGGAGCTGACCGAGGCGGGCCCCGCCGCGCTGGGCCGGATGATCAGCCGCGCCCACCACCACGGAGTGGGGTACACGCTCGGCGAGGCGGGACACCCGCCGGTCCCCGACCACCGGCCGCTGTCCCGGGCCGGGGTGCGCACCCTGGTCGCGGTGCCGGTCGGCCCACCCGGCGACGGCGGGGTGCTGCTGGTCGCCGACGAGCGGCTGCTGCGCCCCGACCCGACCACCGTCAACCTGCTGGAGCTGCTCGCCGGCCAGGCATGGAGCTGCCTGGACCGGCTGCGTACCGTCGCCCGGCTGCGCGAGCAGGCCAACTCCGACCCGCTGACCGGGCTGCGCCACACCGGCCCGTTCGGCCGACGCATCGCCGTGGCCACCCCCGGTCGTACGGCCCTGCTGGCGATCGACGTGGACGGCTTCAAGAGCGTCAACGACACGTACGGCCACCAGGCCGGCGACCGGGTGCTGGTCCGGCTGGCCCGGGCCCTGGAGGGGGCGCTGCGGCACGGCGACGAGCTGTACCGGATCGGCGGCGACGAGTTCGTGGCGGTGATCGAGGTGAACCGCCCCGACGAGGCCGTCCGGATCGCCGAGCGCCTCACCGAGGCGGCGCGGCAGATCGGCCGCACGATCAGCGTGGGGGTGGCCCTGCCCCGCCCCGGCGAGTCCCCCGAACTCACCCTGCGCCGCGCCGACCAGGCGCTCTACGCGGTGAAGCGGCACGGCCGCGACGGCGTCCGCCTGGCCGCCGCCTGACCGCACCCGTCAGCGGGGGGTCAGTTCCTTGGCGAGGAGTTCGGCGATCTGGGCGGTGTTGAGGGCCGCGCCCTTGCGCAGGTTGTCGCCGGTGACGAAGAAGTCGAGGGCGCGCGGGTCGTCGACGGCGCGGCGGATCCGGCCCACCCAGGACGGGTCGGTGCCGACCGCGTCGATCGGCATCGGGAACTCGCCGTCGCCCGGGTCGTCGACCAGGATCACCCCGGGGGCGTTGCGCAGCACCTCACGGGCGCCCTCGGCGTCCACCTCGGTGGCGAAGACCGCGTGCACCGCGACGGAGTGGCCGGTCACCACCGGCACCCGTACGCAGGTGGCCGAGACCTTGAGGTCGGGCAGCCCGAGGATCTTGCGCGACTCGTTGCGCAGCTTCATCTCCTCGGACGACCAGCCCGCCTCGGCCAGCGAGCCCGCCCAGGGCACCACGTTGAGCGCCAGCGGTGCCGGGAACGGGCCCAGCTCGTCGCCGACCGCCTGGCGTACGTCGCCGGGGCGGGAGCCGAGGGCCCGGTCACCGGCGATCTTGGTGAGCTGGGTGTGCAGGGTGTCCACGCCGGCCTGACCGGCGCCGGAGACCGCCTGGTAGGAGGCGAGCACCAGCTCGCGCAGCCCGTACTCGCGGTGCAGCGGGGCGACCGCGATGATCATCGCGAGGGTGGTGCAGTTGGCGTTGGCGATGATCCCCTTCGGCCGGTTGCGCACCTGCTCGGGGTTGATCTCCGGCACCACCAGCGGGACGTCGCGGTCCATCCGGAAGGCGCCGGAGTTGTCCACCGCGACGGCGCCCCGGCCCACCGCGACGGGGGCCCACCGCGCGGAGACGTCGTCCGGCACGTCGAACATCGCCACGTCGACGCCGTCGAACGCCTCGGGGGTCAGCGCCCGGACGGTCAGCTCCTCGCCCCGGCAGCGCACCCGCCGCCCGGCCGAGCGCTCGGAGGCGAGCAGCCGGATCTCTCCCCAGACGTTCTTCCGCCCGGTGAGCAGCTCGCACATCACGGTGCCGACGGCACCGGTCGCTCCGACCACGGCCAGGGTGGGCAGCGACGACACGGGGGCTACCGTCCCGTCCCCGCGTAGACGACGGCCTCGGTGTCGCCGCCGAGGTCGAACGCCTCGTGGATGGCGCGCACGGCGGCGTCCAGGTCGGTGTCGCGGCAGACCACGGAGACCCGGATCTCCGAGGTGGAGATCATCTCGATGTTCACGCCGGCCGCGCCCAGGGCGGCGAAGAAGCCGGCCGCGACGCCGGGGTGCGAGCGCATGCCCGCCCCGATCAGCGACACCTTGCCGACGTGGTCGTCGTAGAGCAGGCCCCTGAACTTGACCGACTCCTGGATCTTGCTGAGCGCGGCCATGGCCGTCGGGCCGTCGGTCTTGGGCAGGGTGAAGGAGATGTCCGTGCGCCCGGTGCCCTCGGTGGAGACGTTCTGCACGATCATGTCGATGTTGATCTCGGCACCGGCCACGGTGTCGAAGATCCGCGCGGCGGCGCCCGGCTCGTCGGGCACCCCCACGATCGTGATCTTGGCCTCGCTGCGGTCGTGGGCGACCCCGGTGATCAGTGCTTGCTCCACAGGAAGGTCCTCCATCGATCCGGTGACCATCGTGCCGGTGTTGGTCGAGTATGACGAACGGACGTGGATCGGCAAGCCCGCCCGGCGGGCGTACTCCACGCTGCGCAGGTGCAGGACCTTGGCGCCGCAGGCGGCCAGCTCCAGCATCTCCTCGTAGGTGATCTGCTTGATGTGCCGCGCGTCGGGGACGATCCGCGGGTCGGCGCTGAAGACGCCGTCGACGTCGGTGTAGATCTCGCAGACGTCCGCGTGCAGGGCGGCGGCCAGCGCCACCGCGGTGGTGTCGGAACCGCCCCGGCCCAGCGTCGTGACGTCCTTGGTGTCCTGGGAGACGCCCTGGAAGCCGGCCACGATCACCACCGCGCCCTCGTCGAGCGCGCCCTTGAGCCGGCCCGGCGTGACGTCGATGATCCGCGCCCGGCCGTGCACCGACGTGGTGATCACGCCGGCCTGCGAACCGGTGAACGAGCGGGCCTCGTACCCCAGGTTGTGGATGGCCATGGCGAGCAGCGCCATGGAGATCCGCTCCCCGGCGGTGAGCAGCATGTCCAGCTCGCGGCCCGGCGGCAGCGGGCTGACCTGGTTGGCCAGGTCGAGCAGCTCGTCGGTGGTGTCCCCCATGGCGGAGACCACCACCACGACGTCGTCGCCGGCCTTGCGCGCGGCGACGATGCGCTCGGCCACGCGCTTGATCCGCTCGGCGTTGGCGACGGAGGACCCGCCGTACTTCTGCACCACGAGTGCCACGACGGTGCGCTCCCTCCCAGCGACGACCCTGAGCGTGCCGACGCCGCCGGTCGGGGCCGGCGGCGCGTGTCAGACGCCTTCAGGGTATCGGTCGACCGGCTCGGTCGGGTCAGGTGATCCCACGATCCGGCCCGGCCGACGCGGGGGGCGTGGCGCGCGACACGCCGGGCGGACGGGGCGGCAGGGGTCCCCGCGCGCCGTTCCCGGGCCGCAGAATGACCCGGTGCACGCCCACCTGAGTCCGGCCGGCCCCCACGGGCGCGACCGTCAGTCCGCCCGGGTCGGGAAGGCCGCCGCCGAGGAGGTCCGCGCCCCCGCCGCCGGCCTCCGCACGGCGGCGCGGCCGGCCCGACGCCTCGCCGGCCCGCTCGCGCTCGCCCTGCCGGCGCTCCTCGTCGCCTGCACCGCCGACGAGCCGGTCACACCACCGCCCGCCACGTCGACGCCCGTCCCGGTGGGGATGGACGCGGCGCGCGACGCGCTGGCCGCGCTGGCCGCGGCGGCGCAGGACCGGCACCTGGTCGCCGGCTACACGCTGCGCAGCCCGGACGCCCCGGACCGCACGATCATGGTGACCAGCGCGAACGACGGCACCTGGCGGGTCGACGTCCCGGGCGGCGCGCTCGGCGGCACCGCGGACGTCTCGCTCGCCGCCACCGCCGACGGGCTGTTCCAGTGCGCCCTGCCGTCCGCCGCCCGGCCCGAGCCGGCGAGTTGCGTACGCCTCGGCGACCGGGACGACGCGGTGCCCCGCCGGCTGGACCCACGGGTGCAGCACCCGTTCACCGACTGGCTGGACGTGCTGACCGACCGGCGCGCCCCGCTCGCCGTGTCACCCGCCCAGCCCCTGCCCGGGGCGTCGGGTGCGTGCTACTCGGTGGAGACCACCTCGGCCTCGATCAACGCCCCGCTGGACGTGGGCATCTACTGCTACGACCCCGACGGCACGCCCACCGCGGTGCGCACGGCGTTCGGCACGCTCACCCTGGCCGGGCCGCCCGGGCCGGCCCCGGCGACCGTGCAGCTCGCCGGTCCCGTGGTGGACGGCGAGCCGCTCGGTACGGCGGCGCCGGAGCCGGCCGACAGCCCGAGCGCGGGAACGCTCTGACCCGGCCGCACGTTACGGGTGCTTTTCGCCACATTCGGACATACCTCCCTTAGTTGCCGAAACGGCCGTACGGGACACTCGTCGCATGGTCGACCTCACCCCGCTGCTCGCGTTCCGCTGGAGCCCCCGGTCCTTCGACCCGACGGCGGAGCTGGCCGCCGACCACGCGTCGACGCTGATCGAGGCGGCCCGCTGGGCGCCGTCGGCCGGCAACGTCCAGCCGTGGCGGTTCGTCCTCGGGCACCGCGACGACGAGACGTTCAAGCGGATCCTGGTGAACCTGCCGGAGCCGGACCAGCGGTGGGCCCAGCGCGCCTCCGCCCTGCTGCTGGGCACCCACCTGACCGGGGCCGCCGGGCACCTCTACGACCTGGGTCAGGCCATCGCCCACCTCACCGTGCAGGCCACGGCGCTCGGGCTGCACGTGCGCCAACTGCGCGGCCTGGACCGCGCCGGCCTGGCCGCCGACCTCGACCTGCCGGCCGGCGTACGGCCGCACGTGGTGGTGGCCGTCGGGCAGCTCGGCGACCCGCTCAGCCTGCCCGCCGACCTGCTCGGGTCGGAGACCGGCCTGCGCCGCCGCCTCCCCCTGACCGAGATCGTGCTGACCAGCGGGAATGCGAAGTGCGTCTCATAGTCCGGACCGTCCTTCCCGCGACTCGTCCCACCACGTAGGGTTACCTGGTCATGTGGCGGGCGTACCTCCTCCTTGGTCGCCGCGACGAGGCCTGAAGGCCGGCACCTCGTCGCGGAGTCGAACCGCGCCGTCCAGCACATCCGAACTTCCCATCGGCACCGCCCGGGCACCGTCGCCCCGGCACCTCGCCGACACCTTCCGATTGCTGACGCCACATGTTCAAGGGGAGCACTTCGTCATGGCTCAACCCGTCACCGACGCGGAGACCGATCCGATCGCCCGGCAGCGCCCCAGCGGGATGCCGTACCACCGTTACCAGCCCTACCAGCAGCAGTTCCGCATCGACCTGCCGGACCGCACCTGGCCGACCCGGCACGTCGAGACCGCGCCGCGCTGGTGCGCGGTGGACCTGCGCGACGGCAACCAGGCGCTCATCGACCCGATGTCGCCGGATCGCAAGCGGCGGATGTTCCAGCTCCTGGTGCAGATGGGCTACAAGGAGATCGAGGTCGGCTTCCCCTCGGCCAGCCAGACCGACTACGACTTCGTCCGGCAGCTGATCGAGCAGGACCTGATCCCGGAGGACGTCACGATCCAGGTGCTCACCCAGTGCCGGGAGCACCTGATCGACCGCACCTTCGAGTCGCTGCGCGGCGCGCGGCGCGCGATCGTGCACTTCTACAACTCGACCTCCACGCTCCAGCGCCGGGTGGTCTTCGGGCTGGACCGCGACGGCATCGCGGACATCGCCACCCAGGGCGCGCGGCTCTGCCAGAAGTACGCGGAGATCCACACCCCGGACACCGACATCCACTACGAGTACTCACCGGAGTCGTACACCGGCACGGAGCTGGAGTACGCGCTGGAGGTCTGCGCCAAGGTCATCGAGGTGGTCGACCCGACGCCGGACCGGAAGCTGATCGTCAACCTGCCCGCCACCGTCGAGATGGCGATGCCGAACGTCTACGCCGACTCGATCGAGTGGATGCACCGGCACCTGCCCCGGCGGGACAGCCTGGTGCTGAGCCTGCACCCGCACAACGACCGGGGCACCGGCGTGGCCGCCGCCGAGCTGGGCCTGCTGGCCGGCGCGGACCGGGTCGAGGGCTGCCTGTTCGGCAACGGCGAGCGCACCGGCAACGTCGACCTGGTGACGCTGGGCCTGAACCTGTTCTCCCAGGGCATCGACCCGATGATCGACTTCTCGCACATCGACGAGGTGAAGCGGGCCGTCGAGTACTGCAACCAGCTCCCGGTGCACGAGCGCCACCCGTACGCGGGCGACCTGGTCTACACCGCCTTCTCCGGCTCCCACCAGGACGCGATCAAGAAGGGCTTCGACGCCCTCACGGCGGACGCGGCGGCGGCCGGGGTGCCCGTCGACAACTTCACCTGGGCGGTGCCCTACCTGCCGATCGACCCGAAGGACCTGGGCCGCACCTACGAGGCGGTCATCCGGGTCAACTCGCAGTCCGGCAAGGGCGGCGTCGCGTACATCATGAAGAGCGAGCACCAGCTCGACCTGCCGCGCCGGCTCCAGATCGAGTTCTCGGGCGTGGTCCAGCAGGTCACCGACCACGACGGCGGCGAGGTCGACCCGGGCACGATGTGGGAGATCTTCGCGGGGCACTACCTGCTCGACCACCAGGCCGACCCGGCGCTCACCCTGGACGGCTACGCCATCGGCACCCCCGAGGGCAAGGTCGAGATCGAGGCCCGCGTCGGCCTGGGCGGCGAGGCCCACTCGCTGACCGCGGTCGGCAACGGCCCGATCGACGCGTACGTCAACGCCCTCCAGTCGGTGGGCGTGGCGGTGCGGGTGCTCGACTACCACGAGCACGCGCTCTCCTCCGGCGGGGACGCGCAGGCCGCCGCGTACGTGGAGTGCGAGGTCGACGGTCGTACGGTCTGGGGCGTAGGCACCGACGCCAACATCGTCACCGCCTCGATCAAGGCCGTGACGAGCGCCGTCAACCGCGCCCGCGCCTGACGCGCGAGGAAGGGCTCCCTGCCAAAGCCTGGCGATCGCAGGGGGCCCTTCCGCACGTCGCCACACGCCCGAGCCGCCGCAGGCGTCGTACGCCCGGCGGGTCGCGCCGTCGGCGCTGCCGTGATCAGACGGGGGTGACGTCGGCCGCCCAGCCGTCCGCGAGCACCACCGCCTGGGCGACCACGACCCGCTCACCGTCGAAGGTCATCGCGGGCGAGCCGTGCAGCCGGTACCCGTCGGCGAGCGCCTCGCTGACGCGCCGGCAGAAGTCGGCGTCGTCCGGCCCGGTGAGCAGGCGGTAGCGCAGGCGGGGCGACGCGTTGTCCTGATCCGTCACGCGGCGACCGTACCGCTTCCTCGGGGCTCTCGGCGGCGCGGGCGGTGGATGAGCAGGGCGGCCAACGCCGCGCCGGCCAGCAGCAGGCCGGCGCACCAGAGCATCGCGTCCCGGTAGGCGCCGGTCAGCTCGCCCGCCTGCTCGTAGCCGGTGCCGGAGAGCCCGACCAGCAGCGGGAGCGCCGCCACCGCGAGCAGGCCGCCGGCCCGGGACGCCGCGTTGTTGAAGCCGCTCGCCACGCCAGCGAACCGGTCGTCGACCGCCGCCAGCACCGACGCGGTCAGCGGCGCCACCACCAGGGTCAGCCCGACCCCGAAGAGCCCCACCCCGGGCAGCACGTCCCGCCAGTACGACGCGTCCGGGCCGACGCCCCGCAGCAGCACCAGCCCGGCGGCGGCGACCACCGGCCCGACGGTCAGCGGCAGCCGGGGACCGATCCGCGCCGACAGCGCGCCCGCCCGCGCCGAGCCGACCAGCAGCAGCACGGTCGTCGGCAGCATCGCGACCCCGGTGAGCAGCGCCGACCAGCCGACCACGTTCTGCAGGTAGACGGCGAGGAAGAAGGTGAAGCCGCCGAGCGCCGCGTAGACCAGCACGGTGAAGACGTTCAGCACGGAGAAGAGCTGGCTGCCGAACAGCCCGGTGGGCAACATCGCGGTGTCGCCCCGGCGCCGCTCGACGAGCACGAAGGCCACCGCGCCGGCCACCCCGAGCAGCGCCGCGACCAGCACCGGCGCCGAGTCGAAGCCGCGCGCCGGGGCGTCGATCAGCGCGTACGTGACGCCGGCCAGGGCGAGCGCGCCGAGCAGCGCGCCGGCCACGTCGAAGCGGCGGCGCCGGCCGGCCGCCCGGGTGCGGGAGGTGGCCTCGTCCCGGCTCTCCGGCACCCAGCGCAGCGCGGCGAGCACCACCAGCACGGCCAGCGGCAGGTTGAGGAAGAAGATCCACCGCCAGGAGAGCGCGTCGATCAGCCAGCCGCCGATGAACGGGCCGAGCGCGGTGGAGACGCCGGACAGCCCCGACCAGGCGCCGATCGCCCGCCCCCGGTCGTCGGGGTGGAAGCTGGCCTGGAGCACCGACAGCGAGCCCGGGGTCAGCAGCGCGCCGCCGGCGCCCTGGAGGAAACGGGCCGCGATCAGCCACTCCGTGCCCTGGGCCAGGCCGCAGAGCAGCGAGGCGGCGGTGAACCAGACCACCCCGAGCAGGAAGACCCGCCGCCGCCCGAAGCGGTCGCCGAGCGCGCCGCCGAGCAGGACGAAGGCGGCGAGCATCAACAGGTATCCGTTGACCGTCCACTGGAGACCGGCGACGGTGGCCTCGAGTTCCGCGCCGAGCCGGGGCAGCGCCACATTGACCACCGTGCTGTCCAGGAAGACCATGCCGGAGGCGAGGACGGCGGCGAGCAGGGTGCCCCGACCGTGGGCGGTGCCCAGCCGGAGCGCGGGCGCGGAGTCGGTCATGGCGTCCAATCTTCCCCGCACCATATGAGAGACGCCACGAAACGCCGAAACCATGCCCGGGTACTGTGCGGGATCGCCGGGAGCCCCCAAGCTGGAGAGGTGTCGTCTGTGCGTACCAGATCAGGACCGCGCGTCGCGGTGACGGCCGCGCTGGCCGCGGCGCTGGCGCTCGGCGCGGCCGGCTGCGTCCCCGTCGACGAGCCGGAGGCCCCGCCGAGCAGCAGCGGCGGCAACGCCGCGCAGAAGCTGGCCCAGCTCAGCGTCGCCAGCGCGGGGTCGATGAAGGGCTACAGCCGGGAGCGTTTCCCGCACTGGCGGGACACCGGCAAGAACTGCGACGTGCGGGACAGCGTGCTGAAGCGCGACGGGGAGGACATCAGGCTCTCCGGCTGCAACGTGGTCGGCGGCCGGTGGGAGAGCGTGTACGACGACCGCGCCCTGACCGATCCGTCCGACGTGGACATCGACCACATGGTGCCGCTGGCGAACGCGTGGCGCTCCGGCGCCGACGAGTGGGACGACGCCAAGCGCGGCGACTTCGCCAACGACATGGACCGACCGCAGCTCATCGCGGTTTCCAAGAACTCCAACCGGGCAAAGGGTGATCAGGACCCGTCCCAGTGGAAACCGGCGAACCGGTCGTTCTGGTGCCAGTACGCCGAAAACTGGGTGACGGTCAAGCACCACTGGCGGCTCACGGTGACCACCGCCGAGAAGGCCGCCCTGACCGACATGTTGGAGGGCTGCACATGGGCGAACAAGCCGTGACCGGGGCCGGGGCGACCCCCGCTCCCGAGCAGATGCCGGACCCCGGCGGGGAGGACGCCGCGGCGGCCGCCGGCAGCGCGCCCGCAGGGCCGACCACGGCCGGCATGACGGTGGACGGGAGGGCCGCCACGCAGACCGCGGTGCCGGGGGCGGGCATGGCCGCCGACGCCGGCGGCGCGTCGGCCGCCGCCCAGGAACGCACCGCCGACCTCGTGCCCGGCCCGGGCGGGGTGATGACCGACGAGGTCGGCGTGGTCACCGGCGAGCTGACCCTGCGCACCGGCTACGCCGACGGCCAGGTCACGCTGTCGGTGCAGTACAAGGACGCCGACGAGTGGTACACGGTCACCGGCGGCAGGGTCGCGCTGGCTGATCCGGCCGGGTTGGACGCGGTGCACGGCATCGCCGTCGCCCTGCTGCACCGTCCCGAGGGCTGACCACGGCCGGACGCGGCCCCTCGGCGGGACCGCGTCCGCGCCGCAGGTCAGACGTACGAGCCGGGCTCGCTGGGGGCGGAGACGGTGTGGGGCTCCTCGCCCTCGCCCATCGGGCGGGTGATCTGCACGCTGACCTTGTGCGGGCGCAGCTCGCCGCTCGCGATCCGCTCCGCGAAGTGGCAGGCGACCCGGCTCCCGCCGATCTCCCTCAGCACCGGCCGCTCGTCGGCGCAGCGGGTCGGCTGCGCCCACGGGCAGCGGGTGTGGAACCGGCAGCCCGCCGGCGGGTTGGCCGGCGAAGGCAGGTCGCCGGCGAGCAGGATGCGCTCCCGCCGGTCCTCCACGTCCGGGTCCGGCACCGGCACCGCCGACATCAGCGCCCGCGTGTAGGGGTGCAACGGCTCCGTGTAGAGCCGGTCGCTCGGCGCCTCCTCGACCAGCGCGCCGAGGTACATCACGCCGACCGTGTCGGAGATGTGCCGCACCACGGCGAGGTCGTGCGCGATCACCAGGTAGGTCAGGCCGAGGCTGTCCTGGAGCTCGTCGAGCAGGTTCACCACCTGGGCCTGGATCGACACGTCGAGCGCGGAGACCGGCTCGTCGGCGACGATCAGGTCGGGCCCGAGCACCAGCGCCCGGGCGATGCCGATGCGCTGCCGCTGGCCGCCCGAGAACTCGTGCGGGTAGCGGGAGAGCGCCCAGCGGGGCAGGCCGACCTTGTCCAGCGTCTCGCTGATGATCCGCCGCCGCTCGTCGCGGTTGCCGCCGATGCCGTGGGTCTGCAACCCCTCGGTGAGGATCGACTCGACGTTCTGCCGGGGGTCCAGGCTCGACATCGGGTCCTGGAAGATCATCTGCATCCGGCGGCGCATCGACCGCAGCTTGCCCGCCGACAGCTTCGTCAGCTCGACGCCGTCGAAGGCGACCTCGCCGCCGGTGGGCGGGGTGAGCTGGAGCAGCGCCCGGCCGAGCGTCGACTTGCCGCACCCGGACTCGCCCACCAGGCCGTACGTCCGGCCGCGCGGGATGCGCAGGTCGACCCCGTCGACCGCCTTCACGTGCCCGACCGTCCGGTCGAGGATCACCCCCCGCCGGATCGGGAAGTGCACCTTCAGGTCGCGGACCTCGACGAGGATGTCGCTCTCGGTCACGCCTTCTCCTCCTCGCGCGGGGCGGGCACGGGGCCCGCGGTCGCCTCCGCCGCCTCCGCCGCCGGAGCGTCCGCCGCGCGGGCGGTGGCGGCGGCCCGCGGGGGCACGGTGCCGGGCAGCGGCGCCGGGTTGACGCAGCGGTAGCTGCGCCCGTCGTGGGCGTGCACCAGCGCGGGCGGCTCCCCCACGCACTCGTCGACCCGCCGGGCGCAGCGCGGCGCGAAGGCGCAGCCGTCCGGCCAGGGCAGCACGTCGCGGACCGAGCCGGGGATCGGGTTCAGTCGCTCCCCGCGCCCGGCGTCCAGGCGGGGCACCGAGCCGAGCAACCCCACGGTGTACGGGTGCCGGGGCTCGCGGAACAGCGGACGACGGCGGGCCGTCTCCACCACCCTGCCGGCGTAGAGCACGTTGATGGTGTCGCACATGCCCGCCACCACGCCGAGGTCGTGCGTGATCATGACGAGCGCGGTGCCGGAGTCGCGGACCAACTCCTTGAGCAGCTCCAGGATCTGCGCCTGGATGGTGACGTCCAGCGCCGTGGTCGGCTCGTCGGCGATCAGCAGCCGGGGCTTGCAGGCCACCGCCATCGCGATGAGGGCGCGCTGCCGCATGCCGCCGGAGAGCTGGTGCGGGTATTCCTTCAACCGCCGCTTCGGGTCGGGGATGCCGACCCGGTCCAGCAGCGTCGCCGCCTCCTTCTCGGCCGCCGCGCCCTTCATCCCCCGGTGCCGCGCGAGCACCTCGGTCACCTGCAACCCGATCGGGATGACCGGGTTCAGGGAGGACAGCGGGTCCTGGAAGATCATCGCGACGTCCCGGCCGCGGATGTCCCGCCGGGACCGGTCGTCGAGCTGGAGCAGGTCGGTGCCGTCGAAGACCGCCTTACCGCCGACGCGCAGGCCCGGCTGCTTGGGCAGCAGGCCCATGATCGCCAGCGAGGTCACGCTCTTGCCACAGCCGGACTCACCGACCAGGCCGACCACCTCGCCGGCGTCGACGGAGAACGAGACACCGTCCACGGCGTGCACGGTGCGCTGACCGCGCCGGGCGAAGGTGACGGAGAGGTCGTCCACTTCGAGCAGTGCCATTACCGACCCTCCGTCCAAGACTGCCGGGCTCGCAACTCTTCACACAGCCGACCTACCGTTCGCGGCTGCGGGGCTCGCAAGCTCACTCCTCGCGCTTCACACATGGAGACCTACTTCCGCAGCTTCGGGTCGAGGGCCTCGCGCATCGCCTCACCGAGCAGGGTGAAGCCGAGCGCGGTGATGATGATCGCGACCGCCGGGTAGATCGCCAGCCCCGGCCGGATGCCCAGGTACGGCTGCGCGTCGGCGAGCATCACGCCCCACTCCGGCACGGCCGTGTCGGGGTTGCCGAGGCCGAGGAAGGAGAGCGCGGCGGCCTCGATGATCGCGGTGGCCAGGGTGAGCGTGGCCTGCACGATCACCGGGGCGAGCGAGTTCGGCACCACGTGGGTGATCGCGATCTTGGACTTCTTCACGCCCAGCGAGGTGGCCGCCAGCACGTAGTCGCTGTTGGCCTGGGAGATCATCGAGCCGCGCAGCAGCCGGGCGAAGACCGGCACGGAGACCACGCCGACCGCGATCATCACGGTGGTCAGGCTCGCCCCGAGCAGGGCGGCGATGCTCACCGCCAGCAGGAGGCTGGGCAGCGCCAGCATCATGTCGATGACCCGCATGAGCGCGGTGTCGACGGCCCGGCCCCACCGGCCGCCCAGCCCGGCCGCCGCGCCGGCGACCCCACCGATCAGGGCGCCGACCGCCAGACCGATCAGCGTGGAGACCACGCCGACGAGCAGGGTCTGCCGGGCGCCGACGATCATCCGGCTGAACACGTCGCGGCCCTGGTGGTCGTAGCCGAGCCAGTGGTCGCCGGAGGAGCCGGGGATGAGGCCCTGGCCCGACTTGACCACGCCCTCGCGGATGCCGATCGCGTCGGTCGGCCCGTACGGGACGAAGAACGGCCCGACGACCGCGACCAGGACGAAGAGCACCAGGATGACCGCGCCGATGATCGCTGCGGGGTTGCGCCGCAACCGGCGGAACGCCTCCTGCCAGAGGCTGACGCCGCGCTCGTCGTCCCGGGCGGCCAGCTCGGAGAGCCGGTCGATCTTTTCCTTCTTCTTGCCGGTGGTGATCGTCATCGGACCCTCACCCTCGGGTCGATCAGGCTGTAGGAGAGGTCGACCAGGAGGTTCACCAGCACGTACACCACCGCGATGATCATGATGAAGCCCATCAGCACCGGGTAGTCCCGCTGGCCGATGGCGTCGTAGATGAACGCCCCGATGCCGCTGAAGGCGAAGACGGTCTCGGTCAGCACCGCGCCGGAGAGCAGGCCGCCGGTGAGCAGGCCGATCGAGGTGACCACCGGCAGCATCGCGTTGCGCAGCACGTGCCGGCGGCGGACGGTCGGCTCGGTGAGGCCCTTGGCCTCGGCGGTGCGGACGAAGTCCTCGTTGAGCACCTCCAGCACGCTGGCCCGGGTGATCCGGACGATGATCGCGAGCGGGATGCTGGCCAGCGCGACGCCCGGCAGCACGAGGTGCCAGATCGCGTCGGCGGCGGCGTCCCACTCCCGCGTCATCAGGCCGTCGAGGACGAAGAAGTTGGTGATCCGGGTGGCGCCGAGCGTCGGGTCCTGCCGGCCGCTGGACGGGAACCAGCCGAGGTTCTCCGAGAAGATCGCCTTGAGCACGTAGGCCAGGAAGAAGACGGGGATGCAGATGCCGATCAGCGAGCCGCCGACCGAGAGGTGGTCGAGCATCCGGCCGCGACGGCGGGCGGCCAGGTAGCCGAGCGGAATGCCGAGCCCGATCGCGATCACCAGCGCCATGACGGTCAGCTCGACGGTGCCGGGGAAGCGCTCCAGGAACTCCGTGGTGACCGCGCGCTTGGTGGAGGTCGAGGTGCCGAGGTCGAGGCGGAGCAGCCGCCGCACGAACCGGCCGTACTGCACCAGGATCGGCTCGTCGAGGCCCATGTTGCGCCGGATCGCGGCACGCATCTCGGGCGTGCCGCGCTCGCCGAGGATGGCGGTCTCGGGACCGCCGGGCAGTCGGCGGAGCCAGATGAAGAGCAGGAGGGAGAGCCCGAACAGCGTGGGTATCAGCTGGAGCAGGCGTCTGACGATGAACCGGAACACGGTGGCCTCGAAAGGGGTGCGGAGGGTCGCGGGCGGACGCTGTCGAAACAGCGCCCGCCCGCGTGCCTTGCGTCAGGTCAGGACTTGAACTCGGCCGTTTCAAGCCGCTCGTCGGTGAGCGGGCTGGCCTTGACCCCGGTCACGTCCTTGCCGAACACGATCGCCGGCGGCGAGTGCGACACCGGGACACCGGGCAGGAACTCCATGATGGCCTTGTTGAGGGCCTTGTACTTCTCCACCCGGGCCGCCTGGTCGGCGGTGGTGTCGGCGTCCTTGAACTGGTCGAACAGGGCCTTGTTGGTGAAGCCCCACTCGTCCTTCGGCCGGTCGAAGAAGGTTCCGATGAAGTTGTAGGCGTCGCCGTAGTCACCGGTCCAGCCGAGGAAGTGGATATCGTGCTTGCTGCCGGACGTGGTGGCGTTGAGGTAGTCCGGGCTCCACTTCAGCGGGATGGCCTCGACCTTGATGCCGACCGCCTTGAGGTCCGCCGAGAGCAGCTCGAAGATGTCCTTCGGGTTCGGCATGTACGGCCGGGTGACCTCGGTCGGGTAGTGGAACTTCAGGGTCAGGTTCGTCGCGCCGGCCTCGGCCAGCAGCTGCTTGGCCTTCTCCGGGTTGTAGTCGTACTTGGCGACGTCGCCGTTCCAGCCCTCGACCGTGTCCGGCATGAAGTTCTCGGCGACCTTGGCGCCCGGGGGCAGCTTCGAGTCGACCAGCGCCTGCCGGTTCAGGGCGTGCGCGATGGCCTGCCGGACCTTGATGTCGGCGAGCTTCGGGTTGCCCTTCTGGTTGATGGCCAGGTAGAGCACGTTGAACGCCGGGCGGGTCAGGACGTTGAAGCCTTCACCCTTCAGCGACTCGACGTCGGCCGGGCCGACCAGGTCGTAGCCCTGGATGTCGCCGGAGCGCAGCGCCTGCTTGCGGGCGTTCTCGTCCGAGATGGTCTTGAAGATGATGGTCTTCAGCTTGGCCTTGGAGCCGGCGTAGTCGTCGTTGCGCTCGATGGTTAGCGTCTTGTTGGCGACGTCCCAGGACTTGAACTTGAACGGGCCGGTGCCGGTCGGGTGCTCCATCGCGTAGGACGGGTACTTGATGTCCTCGGCGGTGCCGCCCACGTTGCTGGCGTCGTACTTCTCCAGCGCGGCCGGGCTGTGGATGGAGAACGACGGCAGCATCAGCGCGGCCGGGATCTTGCTGGAGACCCGGGTGAAGGCCAGGTCCACGGTGGTGGCGTCCTTGGCGGTGCAGGACTTGAAGAGGCTCGGCGGCAGCTCCGCGTCCTCGTTCTTGGCGAAGCCGCCCATGACGTCCTGCCAGTACGCCGTCACGTCCGGGCTCTGCATGAGGCCCTTGGCGTTGTACCAGCGGTCGAAGTTCTTGCAGACCGCCTCGGCGTTGAAGTCGGTGCCGTCGTGGAACTTCACGCCGGAACGCAGCTTGAAGGTCCACGTCGTGCCGGCGGCGTCCGGAGTCCAGGACTCGGCCAGACCGGGGGTGATCTTCGTGCCCCCCTCCTCCGGCGTGACCAGCGTCTCGAAGATGCTGCGTGCGACGCGCAGCGACTCACCGTCGCTGGCGAAGCTCGGGTCGAGCACCTTCGGGTCTCCGGCTACGCCGAAGACGAGGGTGTCCTTCTTGCTACCGCCGGAACTGTCATCACGGTCGCTCTCGGCGCAGCCTGCTACCGCGAGGGCCGCGACCGCGACGGCCGCGATAGCGACCTTCGGCCTGGATGCACGCATGGTGCTTCTCCTTGGGGGTACGGACAACGTGGTGACAGGGGTCACCGATGGCCGTGACCTTAGCCCCCGTTCGGACCGCCGGGAAACCGTCGCCGAACTGGTTGGTACCGGATCGTGTCTTAACCGGGGCGCCCCGTCCCGGAGGCAGCGCCAGAGCGCCATCAATGGGGCGAAATGTCCAGGTTGACCGATGCAAATTTGTTACATGTATCGACACGCTCATCGTCCACATGTCAGAACCCACAGTGGATGTGCGAGCGCGTACGACAGTGGCCGGCACCGAGATCCGGTGCCGGCCACGATCGGCGGATCAGACGGCGCGGCGCCCCTCGAAGGCCCGGCCGAGGGTGATCTCGTCGGCGTACTCCAGGTCGCCGCCGACCGGCAGGCCGCTCGCCAGCCGGGTCACCGCGATGCCCATCGGCTTGACCATCAACGCCAGGTAGGTGGCGGTGGCCTCGCCCTCGGTGTTCGGGTCCGTGGCCAGGATCAGCTCCCGCACCGCGCCCCCGCCCAGGCGGGTCATCAGCTCGCGGATGCGCAGGTTGTCGGGCCCGATCCCCTCCAGCGGGTTGATCGCCCCGCCGAGCACGTGGTAGCGGCCCCGGAACTCACCGGTCCGCTCGATCGCGACCACGTCCTTCGGCTCCTCGACCACGCAGAGCACCTCGTCGGTGCGGCGCGGGTCGCGGCAGATCCGGCACTGGTCGGACTCGGCCACGTTGTAGCAACTGGTGCAGAACCGCACCAGTTCCTTGACCTTGCGCAGCGCGCCGGCCAGCCGGTTGACGTCGGCCGGGTCGGCCGACAGGACGTGGAAGGCGATCCGCTGCGCGCTCTTCGGGCCGACGCCCGGCAGCCGCCCCAGCTCGTCGATCAGGTCCTGGATGGCACCCTCGTACATCTGCCGCTCAGAAACCGGGCAGGCCGAGGCCGCCCATGCCGCCGGTGACCGGGCCCATCTTCTTCTCGGTCAGCTCCCGGGCCGCCTCGGCGGCGTTGTGCATCGCCGCGACGACCAGGTCCTCCAGGGTCTCCACATCCTCCGGGTCGACCGCCTTGGGGTCGATCTTGATCGCCTTGAGCTCCCCGGTGCCGGCGACGGTCGCGGTCACCAGGCCGCCCCCGGCGGTGCCGGTCAGCTCGGCCTCGGCGAGCTCGGCCTGGGCCTTGGCGATCTGCTGCTGCATCTTCTGCGCCTGCTTCAGCATCTGCTGCATGTTCGGCTGTCCACCTGGGCGCACGGATGGCTCCTTCTCGCACTCGTCTGCTCGGCCGCCGCTCAGCCTATCCGCTGTGAGCGGCCTCGCCCCGCCCGGTGCTTCCCCGCCCGGCGGACGATCACGGGATCGACCGCAGGCAGACGCGGATGTCCCGGGAACAGGCCGCGACGGCAGCGGAACAGCAGGCGCGGGCCTCTGCGGCGATGGACGCCGGCCGCTACGCCGACCTGCCGGGCCGTGGCCCTAGCGGGCGTCCACCTCGTCGATCTTCTCCGCGCCGAACGCCTCGCGCAGCAGCCGTACCGCCTGCTCCTCGCTGGACTCCCGCGCGGTCCGCTCGTCGAGCACCTCGTCCAGCGGCTCGTCGCCCGGGTCGAAGCCCTCGTAGGTCGGGTTCGCCGGCTGGGCGCCGCCGGGGCGTCCCCCGCCGCCGCGCACCGGCCCGTCGAAGTCCGGGTCGTACGGCGGCTCGCCGGCCCAGTCGGCGTCCGCGGTCTTCCGGGCCGCCTGGGCCGGCCGCGGACCGCGTCCCGCCGCAGCCGCCCGCGCCGCCGCGATCGCGCTGCTCACCGGGGGACCGGCGGGCGCGGCCTGCTGCGGCGCCGCCGAGGGACCGGCCGGCTTCGGTACGGCCTGCGCGGCGGTCACCGACGCGCTGCCCGTCGGTGCGGTGGTCGTCGCCGCGCCCGCCGTCGAGGTGGCCGTCGACGTGCCGCCCGGCCGGGCCGGTTCCGGCCAGTCGTCGGCCCCCCCGGCCGCGCCACCCGGGCGGGCCGGTTCGGGCCAGTCCTCGCCCCCGCCGGCCGCGCCGCCGGGCCGGGCCGCCTCGGGCCAGTCCTCGGCGGACGTGCCGCCCCGCGCCGCACCCGCGCCGGACGCCGGACGGGTCGCCCCGCCCTGGCCGCCCGCGCCAGCACGAGGCCCACCGGCCCCGCCATCGGGCCCGCCGGCCGCACCGCTCGGGCCGCCGGACATGCCGCCGCCCGCGCCGTTGCCGGACGGGCCAGCGCCGCCGCCCGGGGCCTGGTGGACGGGGGCGGCCGGTGGCGGGGAGGCCGGGCGGGCCGGAGCGGCGGGACGGGACGGGCCACCGAGCGACGCGCCACCCCGCTCGCCGGCCACCTCGCAGCGGATCTGCCAGCGACCGCCGAACTCCTCGTACAGCGCCTCGGCCAGCACCGAGGTGTGGTTGCCCATCATCTGCGCGAGCACCGGCGACTTGACGGTCAGCACCAGGGTGTCGCCGTCCACGTCGCGGACCACCGCGTCGCGCATCAGCGCGGCGGCCGGCTTCTTGATCCGGTTGACCTTGGCGACGATGTCCGGCCAGACCCGGCGCACCGCGACGGCGTCCAGCGCGCCCGCCGGAGCCGCGCCGGGGCGGGGCGGTTCCGGGGTGGCCGGGTCGGGCATCACCGCCGCGGGCGGCACGTCACGGCGGGCGGGAGCATCGGCGGGCGGGCCACCGGCGGTGGCACCCGCCGGGTCCGCGGCACCCGGGACCGCCTCCGCCGACCGGGAACCGGTGGCGGCCCCGGCAGCAGCGCGGGCGGCGGCGGCACCGGACGGAGCGGCGGCAGCCGCCGGCGGGCCGGCGGGCCCCGGGTCGGGCACGGCGGCGGCCGCGGTCGCGGCGGGAGTGTCGGGGCGTACCGGAGGGGCGGAGGTGACCGGCGCGGGGCCGGCGGCGGCCGGCGGCGCGTCGGTGCCGGCGAGGGTGAGCCGGCGCTCCAGGCGCTCCAGGCGCTGGAGCAGGCCGCCGGTGCTGTCGGCACCGGGCAGCAGCATCCTGGCGCAGATCAGCTCCAGCAGCAGCCGGGGCGCGGTGGTGCCGCGCATCTCCACCAGGCCGTTGTGCACGATGTCGGCGCAGCGGGACAGGGTGCCCGGGCCGAGCCGCTCGGCCTGCGCGGCCATCCGCTCGATCTGGTCGGTCGGGCCGTCGATCAGGCCCTTGGCGGCGGCGTCCGGCACCTGCTGGAGCACGATCAGGTCGCGCAGCCGCTCCAGCAGGTCGGAGGCGAACCGGCGCGGGTCGTGCCCGGCCTCGGCCACCCGGTCGACGGTCGCGTACGCGGCCGCCCCGTCGCCGGCGGCCAGCGCGTCGCACATCTCGTCGATCAGGGCGGCGTCGGTGACACCGAGCAGCGCGGCGGCGCGGGAGTAGGTGACCCCCTCCGGCCCGGCCCCGGCGATGAGCTGGTCGAGCACCGAGAGGCTGTCCCGGGCGCTGCCGCCGCCCGCGCGCACCACCAGCGGGAATACCGCCGGCTCGACCGCCACGCCCTCCGCCTCGCAGAGCTGCTCCAGGTAGGGCCGGAGCACCTTCGGCGGCATCAGCCGGAACGGGTAGTGGTGGGTCCGCGACTTGATCGTGCCGAGGACCTTCTCCGGCTCGGTGGTCGCGAAGATGAACTTGACGTACTCCGGCGGCTCCTCGACCAGCTTGAGCAGCGCGTTGAAGCCGGCCGACGAGACCATGTGCGCCTCGTCGATGACATAGATCTTGAAGCGGCTGCGGGCCGGCGCGAAGAACGCCTTCTCACGCAGCTCGCGGGCGTCGTCGACGCCACCGTGGCTGGCCGCGTCGATCTCGATGACGTCGATCGAGCCGGCGCCGTCGGTGGCCAGCGAGCGGCAGGACTCGCACTGCCCGCACGGCTCCGGGGTGGGACCCTGCTCACAGTTGAGGGAACGGGCCAGGATGCGGGCGCTGGAGGTCTTGCCGCAGCCACGGGGGCCGGAGAAGAGGTACGCGTGGTTGAGCCGCCCGCTGCGCAGCGCCTGCGACAGCGGCTCGGTGACGTGCTCCTGCCCGATGACCTCGGCGAAGGTGCGTGGCCGGTACTTGCGGTAGAGCGCCAGTGCCACCCGTCCCGCCTCCTCTCGACCGAGCCATTCTGCGCCGGTCAGCCGCGGGTGACCACCCACCCCGCCGGTGACCTGACCCGCAGGGACGTTACCGGCGCCCGGAGACAGAAAGGCCCCCCGTGCACCCGTCAGAGCCCGCTTATCCTTGCTGCCTTCCGGCCCTGGGGAGGTTCACGAGATGCACGCCGCACGGGGGGTACGCCAAGCGTACCCGACCGGCGGTCGATCTTCAGGGGGTGGTGGGGTGGCCGAGCCGTCGGGGACCTGTATCCTCTTCTGCGGAGGATTCGCCTAGAGGCCTAGGGCGCACGCTTGGAAAGCGTGTTGGGTTCACACCCTCACGAGTTCGAATCTCGTATCCTCCGCCGTCGACGAAGGGCCGACCCCACGAGGGGCCGGCCCTTCGTCGTGGTACGTCCCCTGGTGTCAGCCGATGACCGAGATCGACGAGTGGGAGCCCGCCGTCCCGGTGATCAGGCGCTGGAACGGCGTCTCCCGGGCCCCGCCGGTGACCAGCCGTACGGAGAGGTAGTCGGCCCCGTCGGCCAGGTAGAGCGCCGTCCGCATGCCCGCGCCGCCGACGATCCACTTTCCGCCGCCGCCGGCCCGCTGGAACGAGCCGCCCTCCACGCTGACGGCCGAGGCGGCGATGTGGAAGCCGGCCGAGTACTGGTCACTGCTGCCGGTCCCCGTCGAGTCGGCGGTGCAGCCGGAGAGCGTGCAGTTCGGGGCGGCGATCTCGAACCCGTTGCCCGCGCTGTCCTGGGCCTCGCAGCCCACCAGCGTGGCGCGGGCGGACTCGATGCGGAAGGCGGGGCCCGGCGTCGTCGCGGTACCGGTGCCGTACGCCTTGCTGCCCCAGACCTTGAGGTTGCCGCCGCTGATCAGGTAGCCACCGGCGGCACCGCCCTGGGCGGAGCAGCCGCTGACGAAACCGTCGGAGGACTGGATGTTGTAGGCCCAGCCGTCCGCGTGCTCGACCCGGCAGTCGGTCAGCTTGAACTCGCGCTGCCCGCCCGAGTAGGTGCCGCCGAGGTAGATGCCGTCGCCGGTGGTGCGGGTGACGAAGACCCGGGTGAACCACGGCGCCGGGTCCGGCCCGTACGTGGACGGGGTGGCGTTCATCTGGAAGTTGATCCCGTTCGCCACGATGTTCGCCGCGTCGAGCCCGATGTCGGTCACGCACTGGCGGGAGGAGCCGACGTACGTGCCGGACCACGGGTTGACGACCAGCGCCGCCCCGCTGAAGCCCGAGCCGGCGCGCAGGATCGTGACCAGCGGGCCGGCGCCGATCAGCGCGTGCTTGTCGTCGAGCACCACCGGGGCCTTGACCGTGTAGGTGCCGGGCGCGACGTAGACGGCCCGCTGGCTGCTGCTGCCCAGCGCGGTGTTGATGGCGGCCTGGGCGCCGACGGTCGGATCCACCTCGTAGGTGGCGCCGGAGCCGGCGGGACCGACCCACGGGATCGCCCCGGTGGACGCGAGCGCGGCGGCCTGTGCGGGGTTGATGCCGCCCAGCGCGGGCGCGGCGACGGCGGCGCCCGCGCCGACCATCGCGGCCCGGAGCAGATGACGACGGCCGGAACGGTTGTCCTGCATGCTTCCTCCTGAGCTGGTTGACCCTCGGCCGCCGGGGCGGAACGAGGTGCGGCGTCGGTGGCCCGTCGCACGGAGGAAGCGGACAGGTCGACGGGGCAGCCCGGCCTGCGCCGAGCCGCCAAGTCTCTCCGTCTGTGTCGATCCCCCGTGGCGGCGACGGAGCCCGCGCCGCATCGGCGGTCATCATCGCAACTGGTGGCCGATCCGTCTGCCCCCTACGGGCGATCTTCGGGACGCCAGCGTCCGGGGTCGAGTGGTGATCTCCGACGCAGGTCGATCAACCGGCAGGGCCGGAACCATACGCTGGCAGCCGCACTCGACAGCGAGATATCCGGGCGGCGGCGACCTGAGGGCGACGACCGGCCCGGGGAAGGCGCGGACACAGATGAACACGATGTTGAACGCCGCCGAGATGCTGGCGGTGCTGGCCGCCGGGGTCGCGGCCGGCGCCATCAACGCGGTGGTGGGCTCGGGCACGCTGGTGACCTTCCCGGTCCTGCTGTCCCTGGGCTTTCCACCGGTGGTGGCGAACGTGTCGAACACGGTCGGGCTGGTGCCGGGGTCGTTCTCCGGGGCGTACGCCTATCGCCGTGATCTGGCCGGGCACGGCCGGCTGCTGGCGCGGTTGGGCGTCGCGAGCGTGCTCGGGGGGATCACCGGGGGCGTGCTGCTGCTGCGGCTGCCGCCGGGGGCGTTCCGGGCCATCGTGCCGGCGCTGATCGGGCTGGCGCTGGTGCTGGTGCTAGTGCAGCCGCAACTGGCCCGGGCGCTGGCCCGCCGGCGGCAGGGCCCGGCGGACGTGCCGCCGCCCGCCGACGGGGAGGTCCGGCGGGTCGGGCCGCTCCTGCTCCTCGGTGTGTTCGCCACCGGGGTGTACGGCGGCTACTTCGGCGCCGCCCAGGGTGTGCTGCTGCTGGGGCTGCTCGGGGTGCTGCTCTCCACCGACCTGCGCTGGGTCAACGGGGTCAAGAACGTGCTCGCCGGCCTGGTGAACGGGGTCGCGGCGGTCATGTTCATCGCCCTGGGCACGGTGGCCTGGCAGCCGGCACTGCTCATCGCCGTGGGTTCCGTGGTGGGTGGCCTGGTCGGCGGCCGGTGGGGGCGTCGGCTGCCGCCGGCGGCGCTGCGCGCCGCGATCGTGGTCGTCGGGCTCGCCGCCCTGGTCAACCTGCTGGCCTGAGCCGGCGCCACCCGACGTGAGCTGGCCGGTCATCCGCGCGCACGGGCCCACGAGACGAAGCGGTCGGCCAGGTCGGCGGGGTTCACGTCGTGGTCCAGCCCGGCGAGTTGCTCGGCGGCCTCGGCCTGGAGGGTCGCCAGGTAGACGGTGAGCGCGACGCGGTCGTGACGGTACTCGCCGAGCAGCCGCAGCTTCGCCGCCGAGCAGGGCCAGGCGATGCCGCACGCCCGGCAGCGCCAGGTGGGCCGGGTCGGGACGTGCTCGCGGCGTCGACTCACGGCCGGGCCGCCCCCGCCGCCTCCGCGGACCCTGGGCCGCCGGTGCCCGACCCGGACGGACCGGCGACGACCGAGACCGGGTAATTCGGTGAGGGCGCGGGTCGCGTCGTCGATCCGGCCGGCCCGGGGCCGGCGGGGATCAGCATGACCCGGTCGACGCGGACGAAGGCGAAGCGCGCGCGGGCGCGGAGGGTGCCGTCCGGGGTGAGCTCGTGGCCGCGTACCTCGGCCCACACCCGTCCCTCGAACGGGCCGATGCTCAGCACCTCGGTGATCCGCAGGGTCAGCGGTCCCTCGCCGAAGCGGTACGCGTCGTCCGGCACGCGGATCGTCGCGCCGACGGCCAGAGGCATCCGTGTCTCCCGGCGAGGCGCGGGCTCCCGGCGGGGCGCGGGCTCCCGGCGGGGCGCGGGCTCCCGGCGAGGCGCGGGCTCCCGGCGAGGCGCGGACTCCCGGCGAGGCGCGGGCGGGATCGGCTGGCATCGACCGGCGACGGCGTCGGGCCGGACGGGCAACTGTGCCGGGCCGGGCGGCTGGCGGGTGGGCACGGGCGGGGCCTCCTCCGGGAGTGCGACGAGGAACGCGACGAGCGGGCTGGAGGGGGCCGCCCCGCCCTCCCCGCCGGGGCGGCCCCGCGACTGGCGCGACCGCCGGGCTCCCTCGCCTCCACCGGCCGCGCCGCCTTCGTCACCCCAACTTGCCGCCGGTGAGCAGACAGATACACCGCGTAAATGTATGGTCGCCAGATATTTGGGACATCCGATGGGAGGAGCCCGTGAACGACGCGCTGCGGGTCGCGCTCAGCGACACCGGGCACACGACCGAATCCCTCGCCGAAAAGGTCGGGGTCGACCCGAAGACGGTCGGCCGCTGGCTGACCGAGGACCGCATCCCGCATCCCCGACATCGGTTGGCGGCGGCGGAGGCCCTCCACCGGGACGTGTCGGACATCTGGCCGGACACTTCGAGACGTCGTGACCCGATCTGGTTCCGTCCGTGGCAGGAGATCGAGCGCGAGGCGGTGTCGCTGCGGTCGTACCAGTCGGCGGTGCTGCCCGGGCTGCTCCAGACCGAGGCGTACGCCCGTGCCGTGCTGACCGGCGGTGGCCTTTTCCCCCGGGGCGACGTCGAGCGGCACCTGGCCGCCCGGCTCGCCCGGCAGGGCATCCTCCGGCAGGACGAGCCGCCGCTGTTCACGGCCGTCGTCGACGAGGCGGTGCTGCGCCGGCCGGTCGGTGGCCGGGCCACCATGCGCGAGCAGCTCCGGGCCCTGGTCACCGCCTGCGCCGAGCCGCACGTCCGGGTGCACGTCGTGCCGTCGTCGGTCGGCGCCTACGCGGGGCTGAACGGGCCGTTCGTCATCGCCAACAGCCACGACCACCGGATCGCCGGCTATCTCGACAACCAACTCCAGGGCCAACTGGTTAGCGACCCCGCGGACATCGCCGCCATGATGGCTGCGTGGGAGAACGTGCGCGGCGAGGCGCTGACCCACTGGCAGTCTGTCGATCTCATCTCGGAAGTGGCGGAGACATGGAGCTGAATGGCGCGCGGTGGCGCAAGAGCAGCCGCAGCAGCGGCAACGGCGGCGACTGCGTCGAGGTCGCCGACAACCTGCCCGGCGTCGTCGCCGTGCGCGACTCGAAGGACCCGGCCGGCCCGGCGCTCGCCTTCCCGCCGGCGGCGTGGCGCGCGTTCGTCAGCCGGATCGCCGAGCGCCCCTGACCGCGCGGCGGTGACCCGGGTCGGCGTCCGGGGCAGCGGGTCACTCCGCCGCCCCGGACGACCTGGGGTCACTCCGCCGCCCGGACGTGGCGTCACTCCGCCGGCACCGTGGCGGCCTCCAGGGTCGCCAGCGCCCGCCGCAGCGCGCCGGCCCGCCGGCCGGCGTGCGCGCCTTGAGCAGCGGCAGGAAGATCCCGTACCGGTCGCTGCGGCTCAGGGCCTCGAACGCCACGCGGGCACGGTCGCTGCCCGCGAGCGCCGCGACGAGATCCTCGGGTACGGCGGCGCTGCGCTGCGGGGCGTCGGCGTCCGCGCACCGGATGATCTCGACCTCGTCCACGGTTGTCAGCCCTGCCCGGCGAGGATCTCGACGTAATGCGGGTTGTACATGACGCCCAGCAGGTTGCCGAACGGGTCGACCACCGTGGCGGTCACGAAGCCGCTGCCTCGGTCCTGCGGCGGCTCGTGCGCGGTGGCGCCCAGGGCGAGCAGCCGCGCGAACATGCCGTGCACGTCGTCGACGTGCCAGTACAGGACGACGCCGCCCGGCCCGGACGCCGCGCCTGGCGGGCGGTAGCGGCTGTCGATGAGGCCCAACTCGTCCTGATGGTCGCCGAGGCGCCATTCCGCGTAGCCGTCGCGCAGGAAGTACGGCTCGAAGCCGATCAGTTCCGTGTACCAGCCCTTGGCCGCCTGCCAGTCGGCCGCCCAGTAGCTGACGTTGGCCATGCCGCGCAGTCTCGGTGTCTCCGTCATGACCTCACGCTAGGACCGGTTGAGGAACACCAGTTTCCTCAATCCCGGGCAGAATCGGGAAATGCTGGAAACCTCGGTACGGCTCCTGCGGCTCCTCTCGCTCCTCCAGCAACGGCGCGACTGGTCCGGCGCCGACCTGGCGGCCCGGCTTGCGGTCACCACCCGGACCGTCCGCAACGACGTCGACCGGCTCCGGCAGCTCGGCTACCAGGTGGACTCGACCACCGGGCCGGCCGGCGGCTACCGCCTCGGCGCCGGCACCGCGCTGCCGCCGCTGCTGCTCGACGACGACGAGGCGGTGGCGGTCGCGGTCGGCCTGCGGGCGGCTGCGGCGGGCTCGGTCACCGGCATCGAGGACGTGTCACTGCGGGCGCTGACCAAGCTCGAACGGACCCTGCCGGCGCGGCTGCGCCCGCGCGTCGACGCCCTGCGCACCACCACGGTCTCGGCGGCCGGCGGCGGGCCGACCGTCGACGCCGGCACGCTGACCACCGTCGCGGCAGCGGCGCACCGGCACGAACGGCTGCGGTTCGAATACGCCGGCCACGACGGGAGCGCCAGCGTGCGCGACGTCGAGCCGCACACCCTCGTCTACACGGGCCGCCGCTGGTACCTGCTGGCCTGGGACACGGAGCGGCGGGACTGGCGCACGTTCCGGGCCGACCGGATGCGTCCGCTGCCGCCGGCCGGGCCACGGTTCGTGCCGCGCGAGCCGCCGGGCGGCGACGCGGCGGCGCACGTGCTGCGCGGGGTCCGCTCGCTGGTCTGGGCGTACCAGGCGCGCATCCGGTTCCACGCGCCCGCCTCGGTGGTGGCCGAGCGGAGCACCCCCACCTCCGGCGAGATCATCCCGATCGACGACGCGACGTGCGAGCTGGTCACCGGCACCGACTCGCTGCACGACCTGGCCACCTACCTGAGCAAGTTCGACGTCCCGTTCACGGTCCTGGCTCCCCCCGAACTCCACGACCTCCTCCACACCCTCGCCACCCGCTACCTCGCCGCCCTCCCCCACCCGCCCCGGCGATCTTGCACCTCGTGCCCGGGCGAAGGCCCACATTCCGCCTGAAACAGGGGCCGAAAGTGCAAGATCACGGGGGTCGTCGCGTCCCCACGGCGGCGGGGGTGGGCGGTAGCGTGCGGGTGGTTGGTGACGGAGGCGGGTCCGTCGTACACATGTTCCATCCACAGGCTGTGGACGGCGGAGGGCTCCGATGGGTTACCAGCTCAGCGCGGTCGTCGCGGACGCCGAGCTGCTCCGCGAGCAGACCGCCGACCTCGACCACGCGGTCCTCGGCGAGCTGCGCCAGGACTTCGCGCTGCTGCCGGCCACCCCGCAACTGGTCGAGGAGCTGACCGGGGCGCTGCCCGACTTCTCCGTGGCGGAACGGTCGCCCGCGGAGCCGTTCCACCTGGTGCTCTCGGCCGCCCTCGCCGGGGTCCTCGCGGGCTGGTCGCGGTCGGGCCCGGTGGCGTACCTGGAGGCGGAGTTCGCCGGCGGCGCCGGCTACCAGTCGGCGGTGGTGTGGCTCGGCGGCGGGGTGAGCTGGGGGCCGCGCGTCGACCACCTCTTCGACGGGCCCCGGTCGGAGTGGCCGCTCAACGCCGCGCTCACCCGGCTCGGCGCGGAGCCCGGCGCGTGGATCGACCCGTTCGCCGAGCTGGGCCTGCACGTCGAGCGGAGCACCGCCGGGTGGCTCACGCACGGCCGCCGGCGGCTGAGCGCCGACTACTGGGACGAGCTGGCCGACGAGTGGGAAAGCCGGCAATCTGGGGACGAGCAGCAACCTGAGCGCCCCGGCCCCGTTGGGGACTGGGGGATTCTATGAAATTGCGACAATTCGCGTTCATCGCGACGCTGCTGACGGCTGCCTCGATCGCGGGCAGTGGCGTGCGCCCGCAACTGCCCGAAGTGGACGGTCGGCCCGCCGGAGCCGTCGACGTAGTCGGTCTGAACGGGCTCCACGACATCGAGTTCGGCGACACCGAGGACGAGCTGACCCGGCGGGGCATCCTGCGTACCGACGTCGACGCCTGCGGCCCGTCACTCGCCGGGCACGACACGACCAGCCCGATCTTCGTCGATGACCGGCTCGTGCTGCTCTGGCTCGGCGACGCGACGCGCACCCCGGAGGGCGTCACCGCCGGCAGCCCCGTCAACGAGGTCTGGGGCCGCTACCCGTCGGCGCGCGAGCTGGAGGCTCCACAGGGGACACACCGGTTCGACGGGCTGCTCGCCCGGCGGGGCGACCGCGCGTACCTGTTCCTGCACGACGGGCGCACGGTCCGCAAGATCATCGTCGGGTACGCCGAGTGGGCCGAGCGCCTCTTCGAGGAGGGCCACAGCCCCTGCTGAACTCCGCCTGCCGGTCTTCGACGCCAGCGGCGTGCGGCACTGCGGCCCCGACCGGCTACGCCTTGCGGATGGATCGGACGTCGACGGGGTCGGGGGCGCGGCAGGCATGTGCGGCGGAGTGCCGGGTATCCGCCCGACATGGCGCGGTACACGAAGCCCGAGCTGAGAGAACAACTCAAGGAAGAGATCATGGCTTCCGACAAGGGCGGCAGGCAGGGGCAGTGGTCGGCGCGCAAGTCGCAACGGCTCACCAAGGAGTACCAGAAGCGCGGCGGAGGCTACGAGGGCCCGAAGGACGAGCGGCAGAAGTCCCTGCAGCGTTGGGGCGGCGAGCACTGGCAGACCAGGGAAGGCGACACCCGGGCGCGGCACGGCGACGAGACGAGTCGATACCTGCCCAAACAGGCCTGGGAGCAGCTCTCCGACGAGGAGCAGCGCAAGACCGACACCAAGAAGCGGAAGGAGTCGAGGTCCGGCAAGCAGTACGTCGCCAACACCGAGCGGGCCAGCCGCGCACGCCGGAACGCCACGTCGGTCGGGCGGCTGTCGGAGCTGCCGGTTGCCGAGGCCGCCAAGCTCGTCCGGGGCCTCGACACGGGCCAACTCAAGGCGGCACTGCGGAACGAACGCGACAACAAGGGTCGCAAGACGCTCATCCAGCGGCTGGAGTCGGAACTCGACCGGCGCTGACGGGCGTCCGGGTTACCGCGCCCGCTCGCGTACCGCCGAAACCGGGACCACAAGCGGAACGCCCGGCCGATCCTCGCGGATCGACCGGGCGTCCTCGCTTGTCACGAGCGGTGGCGGAGGGATTTGAACCCTCGGAGGGCGTAAACCCTCACACGCTTTCGAGGCGTGCTCCTTAGGCCGCTCGGACACGCCACCGCCGACGAGGGTACAGGACCGCGGGTCTGGATGCCGAACCGGTATCCCCGCCTCCGGCCTGGCAGGATCTTTGCCATGAGTACGCACATCGGCGCGAAGCCGGGAGAGATCGCCGAGCGGGTCCTGATGCCGGGCGACCCGCTGCGGGCCAAGTGGATCGCGGAGACCTACCTCGAGGGCGCCAGCTGCTACTCGACGGTCCGGGGCATGCTGGGCTTCACCGGCCGCTGGAACGGCGTCGAGGTCTCCGTCCAGGGCTCCGGCATGGGCATGCCCTCCGCCTCGATCTACGCCCACGAGCTGGTCAACGAGTACGGCGTGAAGAGCCTGATCCGGGTCGGCTCCTGCGGCGCCCTGACCGAGGACCTGCGGCTGCGCGACGTGATCGCGGCGATCGGCTCGTCCACCGACTCGAACATGAACCGGATGCGCTTCGACGGGCTGATCGACTACGCCCCGGTCGCGGACTTCGGGCTGCTGCGCACGTCGGTCGAGGTGGCCGAGCGGCGCGGCATCGCCATGCGGGTGGGCCCGATCCTGGCGGCGGACGCCTTCTACACCGACCGCCCGGACCTCTACGACAACCTCGCCGACTACGGCGTGCTGGCGGTGGAGATGGAGTCGGCGGCGCTCTACACCATCGCCGCCCGGTTCAAGGCCCGCGCGCTGACCCTGCTGACGGTCAGCGACCACATCAAGACGGGCGAGAAGACCACCTCCGAGGAGCGCGAGCAGACCTTCAGCCAGATGGTCGAGATCGCCCTGGACACGATCATCGCCTGATCCCCCTCCCCCCCCTTCGGCTCCACCGCCCCGTCGTCCGCCGGACGGCGGGGCGGTGTCGTGACGACCGTCACCCGACAAAACTATACGACCGGTCGTGCTTATTTATTAGCCTCTCCCCATGACACTCGACGGACGCGTCGCGCGGGGCGACCGGACCCGCACGGCCGCGCTGGACGCCGCCGTGGTGCTGGCCACCGAGGTCGGCCTGCACGGGCTCTCCCTCGCCCAGCTCGCCGACACGCTCGGGGTCAGCAAGTCCGGGCTGTTCGCGCACTGGCGCTCCAAGGAGGCGCTCCAGCTCGCCACCATCGACCGGGCCGTGGAGCAGTGGCAGGAGCGGATCGTCGCCCCGGCCCTGCGCGCCCCCGGCGGCGTACGGCGGCTCTGGGCGTTGCACCAGGCCCGGATCGACTTCTACGCCGCCCGGGTGCTCCCCGGCGGCTGCTTCTTCGCCAGCACCGACTTCGAGTACAACGCCCGCCCCGGCCCGGTCCGGGACCGGCTCGCCGAGGTGTTCGGCCGCTGGGCCGCGTTCCTCGAACGGCTCGTCCGGGAGGCCGTCGACGCCGGCGAGCTACCCGCCGACACCGACGTCCCGCAACTGGCGTACGAGATCGACGCGCTCGGGATCACCGCCGCGCTGCGCTCCCGGCTGCTGGACCCCGACACCGCCTACCGGCACGCCCGCCAGGGCCTGCTGAACCGCCTACGGGCGCTGTGCCCCGACCCCACCCTGCTACCGGAAGGCCGCTCATGAGCCACGCCATCGCCGACCAGCCCACCGTCGAGTTCGGTCACGTCGAGCACGTCACGGTGCACTTCGACGACCTCGACGCCCTCGGCCTCCTGCACAACGCCCGGTACGCCGTGCTGCTGGAACGGGCCCTGACGCCGTACTGGGCCGCCCGCGGCGTCTCGTTCCAGGGCGGGCAGCACAGCGCCCCCGACGTGTTCCACGCGGTACGCGAGTTCACCATCACCTACCGCGCCCCGATCACCGGCACCGGGCCCGTGGCGGTGCACTTCTGGCTCGAACACTTCGGCACCAGCAGCGCCGAGTACGCCTACCAGTTCCGCTCCGTCGACGGCCGGGTGGTGCACGCCGAGGGCCGGCGCGCCATCGTCCGGCTCGACCCGGCCACTCTGCGCCCGGCGCCGTGGACCGAGACCGCGCAGGCGGTGGCCGCCACCCTGCTCCGCCCCGCCCCGACCCCAGCCTGACGCGGTCCGGGTGCGTCCGCCGGTCGCGCAGGCGACCACGGACGCACCCGAACCGTCAGGCCAGCGCCTCCGTGGGGGCGAGCCGGGCGGCGCGGACGGCCGGATACAGGCCGGCGCCACCACCGATCGCCAGGGTCGCCGCCACGCCGCCGACCACCGCCCAGGCCGGCACCACGGTCGGCCACCCCTGGGAGAGCGCGTAGCCGGCGGTGACCAGGATGCCGAGCAGCACCCCGCCCGCCCCGCCCAACGCGGAGAGCAGCAGCGACTCGGCCAGGAACTGGGTGCGAACCTGCCCCCGGGTGGCACCCAGCGAGCGCCGCAGCCCGATCTCGGCGCGCCGCTCCAGCACCGAGATGACCATAATGTTCGCCACCCCGACACCGCCGACCAGCAACGCCACCGCGCCGAGGCCCAGCAGCAGGCCGGTGAACGCCTCGTCGGTGGCCTCCGCGGCCGCCAGCGCGTCCGACGGCCGGGACACCGCCACCTCGTTCGGCGCCTCCGGGTTCGCGGTCGCGCCGAGCACCGACCGGACCGCCTCCACCGACGCCTCCCGCGACCGGGTGTAGACGGTCGTCGGGTGCCCGTCGAAGCCCAGGTACGTCTCCGCGGCCGGCCAGCCGACCAGCGCCGAGCCGTCCAACTCCGGGGCGAGCGGGGCCGGCGCCAGGATGCCGACCACGGTGAACCAGCGCCCGCCGAGGTGCACCTGCACGTCCGGGCCGGCCGCGCCGAGCCCGAGCCGCCGGGCGGCGGCGTCGCCGAGCACCACGGCCGGGTACCGCTCGGTGGCCGCGTTCAGCCAGGTGCCGCTGCGTACCGTCGCGCCGACGGTGTCGACCAGCCCGAGCTGGGCGGCCCGGGTGGCGATGCCGCCCGTCTGGCCCGGCGGGATGCGGTCGGAGCGGTAGACCGAGGTCTCCGGCACCTGCCCGGTGGCGGCCACCGCGGTCACCGGCCCGATCCGGCCGATCATGGCGACCGACTCCACCGGCAGTCGCGCCTGGTCGCCGAAGAGCGTGCGGCCCGGGGCCACGGTGAGCAGGTTGGTGCCGAGCCGGTCCAGGGTGCGGTCCAGGTCGGCGCGGGACGACGACGAGATGCCGACCACCGCCACCATCGCCGCGATGCCGATCGCTATGCCCAGGGCGGAGAGAAACGCGCGCAGCGGTCGGGTGCGCAGCCCCACCCCGCCGACCCGGAGCACGTCGGCCGGCACCAGCCGGGCCGGCACCAGCCGCGGCCGGTCCTCCACCACCGTCAGCCCACGCCGGTCGCGCCGGGTGTCCACCGCCATCAGCACACCCCCTCGGAGACCAGCGCCGCCGAGTCGGCCACCACCCGGCCGTCCCGCATCCGCACCTGCCGCGGCAGCCCGTCGGCGATCTCCCGGTCGTGCGTGATCACCACGATGGTGGTGCCCGCCTCGTGCAACTCGCGCAGCAGCGTCAGCACCCCGGCACCGGCCACCGAGTCGAGGTTGCCGGTCGGCTCGTCGGCGAGCAGCACCGCCGGCTCCCCGACCACCGCCCGGGCCACCGCGACCCGTTGTCGCTCGCCGCCGGAGAGCTCGTGCGGCCGGTGCGTCAGCCGGTGCCCCAGCCCCACCCGGTCGAGCGCGGCCTCCGCGCGCCGCCGCCGCTCCCGCCGGGGTACGCCGGCGTAGAGCAGCCCGTCCGCGACGTTGTCCAGCACGGGCGTGCCGGCGGCGAGGTGGAACTGCTGGAAGACGAAGCCGATCCGGCGGGCCCGCAGCGCGGCCAGCTGACGGTCCGGCAGGATCGCCACGTCGTACCCGTCGATCCGGACCCGGCCGGCGGACGGGCGGTCCAACGTGCCGATCAGGTGCAGCATGGTGGACTTGCCCGACCCGGACGGGCCGACGATCGCCAGGAGCTCGCCGTATCGGATCCGCAACGACACCTCACGCAGCGCCACGACCCCGCCCGGGTACGTCCGGCTCACCCCGTCCAGCACGACGGCGTCAGCGGTCATGCCGGCATCCCCACGGTCATGCCCTCGGCCACGTCCGGGCCGCTGATCTCGACCCGGCCGGCGGCGAAGAGCCCGGTCGTGACCGCGACGATCCGGCTCCGCCCCGCGTCGACCACCTCCACCCCGTAGCCGCCCTCGGCGAGGGCGAGCAGCGCCGCCACCGGCACGGTGAGCACGTCGGGCCGCTCGGCCGCGGTGAAGGTGACCTCCACGGACGCCTGGTCGTAGCCGGCGAGCTTTGCCGGGTCGGCCACCGACACGGTGACCTCGATCTTCGTCTCGGCCTCGCTGTCCTGCCCCGCCGCGCCGCCGGTGCCGGCGTCGATCACCGTCTGCACGGTCTCGACCTTTCCGTTGACCGGCCCACCGTCGGGCAGGCTGACGGAGACCGCGCCGCCCTTCTTCGCCAGCCGTTGGTCGTCGACCTCCAGCTCGACGGTGACCAACCGGCTGGTGCCCGTGTACGTCAACACCGCCTGGCCCGGCTGGGCCGCGTCCCCGGGCGCCGCCTGCTGGCTCTCCACCCGGACCGCGCCGGCCGCGTAGACGATCCGGCCCGGCTCGACCCGGCCGGTCTCGGGCAGCCCCAGCTTCTCCTGCCACTGCCGGACCGCGTCGGCGGTGCTGCCCGTGTACTCGTCGTCGACCGTGAAGCCGTCGTGGCCGAGCGCGCGCAGGTTCCGCTCGAACTGCTCGACGTCCGCCCCCTCCACCCCGGGTTGGAGCACCCGGTACGCGGGCAGCGACCCGTAGAGCAGCACCACCGGGTCGTTGTCCACGGCGTAGAGCCGCCCGCCCCGCTTCACCGTCGCACCGGTGTCCGGCACCGTGGTGATCGTCCCGCTCAGCCGGGCGGAGGCGGTGCGGGTGGTGCCGTACCCCAACTCGCCGTCGACGGTCTGGGCGTCGGTCAGCGTCTGCCGGGTGACCGTGGCGGTGGCCGGCGGGGCGGTGTCGGCGGCGGCGGTGCTGCGGTCGGTCCCGTCGAAGCCCACCGCGGCGGCGACACCGACGGCGGCCGCGACCACGACGGCGGCGGCCAGCGCGACCGTCCGGAGCCGGACCCGTCGAGCGCTCACCGCGCGGCTCCGGCGTTCTCCGGTGCGTACTGCCGGCACTTCTCCATCGCGGCCTTCACCTGCTGGTCGTCGACCTTCATCGCGTCGAGCCGCAGTTGGATGCCGCCGTCCGCGGAGGGGTCCGGGAACTCGGGCACGCCGTTCTCGCGCATGCAGGCGGCGAGCTTGCGCAGCCGCTCCACCTGCTCCGGATCGAGCTTCGGCTTCTCCCCGCCGTTCGGCAGGTGCTGCCGGCACTTCTCCATGGCCGCCTGCACCTTCCCCGGGTCGGTCTTCTCGTCGAACCGGAACAGCCGGGCGCCACCCGGCTCCGGGTCCGGCACCTCCACCCCGTTCTCCCGCATGCACTCGGCGAACTTCAACTGCCGTTCCCCGTCGCCGAGCTGGGCGGCGGAGGAGGCCGACACCGGTTCGGCACCGCCGCCGCCCGCCGTCGCCACATCCGGTCCGTCGCCCGACCCGCCGCAGCCGGCGACGGCCAGGGCGACCAGCAGCGGCACCGCGAGTAGTCCTCGTCGCATGACACGCTTCCTCTCCGGGCCCGGCGGACGTCGCCGGGCACCCCCCGTTCGGCCCGGCACTCCACCGGGCGTCCCGACCAGTCGACGACAGGGGGCGTATCCGGGGCGTAACCGGCGGCGTTAACGGCGGCGTTATCCGGGGCGCGGCACCATTGGCGGGTGAGAGTGCTGGTGGTGGAGGACGAGAGCCTGCTCGCGGAGAGCATCGCCGAGTGGCTGCGCCGGGAGGCGTTCGCGGTCGACGTCGCGTACGACGGCGACGCGGCGCTGGAGCGGCTCGGCGTCAACGACTACGACGTGGTCGTCCTCGACCGGGACCTGCCGCTCGTGCACGGCGACGAGGTGTGCCGGGCGATCGTGGACGGCGGCGGGGAGACGCGGGTGCTGATGCTCACCGCGGCGGCGGCCGTCCGGGAGCGGGTGGCCGGCCTGGCGCTCGGCGCCGACGACTACCTGACCAAGCCGTTCGCCCTGGTCGAACTCTCCGCCCGGGTGCACGCGCTGAGCCGGCGGGCCCGCCCCGCCGCGCCGCCCACGCTGGCCCGGGCCGGCATCGTGGTCGACCCCGGCCGCCGCGAGGTGCACCGGGACGGCCGGTACGTGCCGCTGTCCCGCAAGGAGTTCGCGGTGCTGGTCGAGCTGCTGCGCGCCGACGGCTCGGTGGTCTCCGCCGAGGAGCTGCTGGAGCGGGCCTGGGACGAGCACATCGACCCGTTCACCAACGTCGTCCGGGTCACCGTGATGAAGCTGCGCCGCAAGCTGGGCGACCCGCCGGTGGTCGAAACCGTGCCCGGTGTGGGATACCGGATCTCGTGAAGCGCCTCTCCCTCCGGGCCCGGCTGACCCTGATCTACGGCGGCCTCTTCCTGGTCGCCGGGTTGGTCCTGCTCGCGGTCACCTACGTACTGGTCGAACAGCGCACGACGCAGCCGGTCGGGATGGCGCTGCGCGACGCCAAGCCGTTCGTCCAGGGGACGGGGCCGGACATCAACGGCGTCCCGGCCGAACAGCTGCGGGTGCTGGTCAACAGGGCCCAGGACGACGCCCGGGACCAGACCCTGTACTCGCTGCTCACCCAGGGCGGTATCGCGCTGCTCCTGGTCTCCGTGGTGGCCATCGCGTTCGGCTGGCTGGTCGCCGGCCGGGCGCTGCAACCGCTGCACCAGATCACCGGGACCGCCCGGCGGATCGCCGGCGCCGACGTGGCCGGACGCGGGCTGCACGAACGCATCTCGCTCTCCGGGCCACGGGACGAGGTCCGGGAGCTGGCGGACACCTTCGACGAGATGGTGGAGCGGCTCGACCGCTCGTTCGACGGGCAGCGCCGGTTCGTCGCGAACGCCTCGCACGAACTGCGCACCCCGCTGGCGCTCAACCGTTCGCTGATCGAGGTGGCCGTCACCCGGCCGGGCGCGTCCGAGGACGTCCGCCGGCTGGGCGAGTTGCTGCTCTCGGTGAACGAGCGGCACGAGCGGCTGATCGACGGTCTGCTCACCCTGGCCGACTCGGAGAACGAACTCAGCGCCCGGTCCCGGGTGGACCTGGCCGAGGTGGCCGCGCACGTCGTCGACCAGGCGGTCCGGCCGGATACCGGGCCGGTGGTGGACCGGGAGCTGGCGGCGGCGCCGGTCAGCGGCGACCCGGTGCTGCTGGAACGGATCACCACGAACCTGGTGGAGAACGCGCTGCGGCACAACCTGCCGACCGGCGGGTGGGTCGGAATCCGCACCGGCGTGGTGGCGGGGCGGTCGACGCTGACGGTGAGCAACACCGGCCCGGTGGTGCCCGGCTACGAGATGGCGGCCATCTTCGAGCCGTTCCGCCGGCTCGCCGGCGAGCGGGTCGGCGGTGGCCGCGGGTTCGGCCTCGGGTTGTCCATCGTCCGGGCGGCGACCCGGGCGCACGGCGGCACGGTGACGGCCCGCCCCCGCGACGGCGGCGGGCTGGACGTCACGGTCGAGCTACCGCCCGCCTGACTCCCACCGGGGAAAGCGGCCCCTGCCTCAGCGGAAGAAGGCGCGCAGCAGCGCGGCGCTCTCCGACTCCAGGACGCCGCCGTAGACCTCCGGCCGGTGGTTGAGCCGGCGGTCGCGCAGCACGTCCCAGAGCGAACCGGCGGCCCCGGTCTTCGGCTCCCAGGCGCCGAACACCACAGTGGACACCCGGGCCAGCACGAGCGCGCCCGCGCACATCGTGCAGGGTTCCAGGGTGACCACCAGCGTGCAGCCGTCGAGCCGCCAGCGGCCCAGCCGCTCCGCCGCCCGGCGCAGCGCCAGCACCTCGGCGTGCGCGGTCGGGTCGCCGGTCAGCTCCCGCTCGTTGCGCCCCGTCGCCAGCTCGGCGCCGTCCGGCCCGTAGAGCACGGCGCCGACGGGGATGTCGTCGGAGCTGTCCTCGCCCGCGCCGCCGGGGGGCTCCGCCGGCCCGGTGACCGCGACCTCCAGCGCCCGGCGCATCCACAGCTCGTGCCGCTGCCGCCGGCCGGCGCCGTCCGGGTCGGCCAGCTCCTCGTGCGCGCCGGGCCCGACCCGGCCGACCGAGCCCGGGGTCGGCTGCCCCGGCCGTACGGTCTCCAGCGCCGGATCGGTGGCGTCGGCCGGCTCCCCGCCGCCGGCCCCCGACCGGCCCGGCCCGGCGACACCGGACGGGTCAGACCTCACGCAGCTCCTCGACCTCGTCGGCGCAGCCGAGCATCAGGCACACCTCGGCGGTCACGTCGGCGGGCATCATGCCCTCCTGCGCGCACAGGTTTAGCAGCTTCTGCGCGGGGATGCCCAGGTCGGCCAGGAGGTCGGCGTCGCCGACCGGGTCGGCCTCGGGGTCGACGGCGGGCTGCTGGCCCTCCTCGTCGCCGGAAGGGGCCGGGCGCGGCTCGTCGGTGTCGTCCATCCCCGTCACCGAGGTCTTGAGGTCCCCCACCAGCAACGCGCCCAGCCGGGACTCCTCCGCGTACGCCGAGTCGGAGCCGAAGACCCGCAGGTCCTCCCCCTCGTCCAGGCGCAGGATCACCAGGTACGCGTCGTCCGCCTCGACGAAGAGCAGCGACAGGTCGGCGTCCTGGTCGACGTCGCGCAGCCGGTCGGCGACGTCGTCGACGTCGGTGACGCCCCGCAGGTTCACCTCGGCCGCGGTCCAGCCGCCGCCGTCACGCACGACCGCCGCAGCGAAGTACGACACGGTCCCCCCAAAAGCCTCGGCACGCCGACCCGTTACGCGTGCACGTTAGCCGGTCGGGTCGGCAGGCGACCGGTCAACGCCCCGAAGGGCCGGTCAATCCTGAGGAAACTCTCGTCAGCCGGCGACGCGACGGCGGGTGGCGATGAGCTCCCGCAGCCGCTCGCTCCGCACCCGCTGCGGCCGCTCGCGCTGGCGGACCGCCCGGGCACCCGCCAACTCGGCGAGGAGCTGCTGGCGACGACGGCTGCGCTCGGGATCGAGCCGCGGAGTGGTCCAGGCCATACCGCCGAGAGTGCCGAGTCCGCGCGGCCACGTCAAGACAGGATTCGCTGCGCAGCCGACCCGCGACGCAGCGCAGCCGCGCCCGCCGCCCGGGCCTCCCCTCGACCGGGGACTACCAGAGCGGCCAGTCCCCGCTCGACGCCCAGCGCACCGCCACGACGGCGGCGGCGATGCTCCACCCGCCAGCGGTGACGATCGCGACGCCGGTGGCCACCCCCCGGTCGCCGGCGCGGACCAGCAGCAGCGCGGCCAGCCAGGCCAGGCCGCCGGCCGCCACCGTCCACCAGGCGTACTCGGACACGCTGCGGCCGAGCAGGCCGAACAGGAGCAGCCAGACGGTCGCCGCGCCGCCGCCCACGGCGACGCCCACGCCGGTGACCGGGTGCGGCTCACGGTAGGTGGGCCGCGACGGCGGCCCGGCGGGGAAGAGCCCCGAGGGGGCACGCGGCGCCGGGCGCAGGTCCGGGTCGGGCGGGAAGGCGTACGGTCCGGTCGTCACCCTGCGCCTCCCCTCTGCCGTGCGGCTCGTCCCACCGTACCGACTCTGTCAGGATGTCCGGATGCCCTCGCCGACGATCCGACGCCGCCGCGCGCGTCCGGCGTACCCGGTCCTGCTGTTGCTCGTGCCGGTGCTGGCCGCCGGCTGCGCGACGAGCCGGCCCGGGACGGCACCCGGCACCCCCCGCCCGAGCCTGCCGGCCACGGCCGCGCAGTCGGCGCCGTCGTCCGCCGCCCCGACCGACGGCGCCGCCCCGACCGGCCCGTCGGCGGCGCCGACCCGCGCCGGGCTGCCGCACGTCTTCCCGGTACGCGCGGCGAACGTCGCCTACCACCCGACCCACTCGGCCTACCCGGGGACGGACATCTTCGCCGACTGCGGCGAGCCCGTGGTGGCCGTGACCGACGGCGTCGTCCTGGAGGTCAGCCGGGTGGACCGGTTCGACAAGCGGGGGCCGCGAGGGCCCTACAACGGCGGGTTGTCGGTCTCGCTGCTCGGCGACGACGGGGTGCGCTACTACGGCTCGCACCTGCGCCGGGTCGCCGACGGGATCGACGCCGGCGTGCGGGTGCGGGCGGGGCGGCTGCTCGGCGAGGTCGGCCGGACGGGCAACGCGAACAACGTCTGCCACCTGCACTTCGGCATCTCTCCGCCGTGTACGGGCCGGGACGGCTGGTGGATCCGGCGGGGCGTGGTCTGGCCGGCGCCCTACCTGAACTCGTGGCGGCGCAAGGGCAACCGCGAGCCGGCCGCCGAGGTGGCCGCGTGGCACCGCCGGCACGGCTGCCCGAAGGCCCCGGCGACGACCGGCTGACCGCGCCGCAGGTCGTTCCTGCGACCGGCGGCGCGGAGGCGTATTTTCCTTGGAATGAGCGCCCGGGACCCGATCGCCGATCTCCGCCGGATCGCCTTCCTCCTGGAGCGGGCGAACGAAGCGACCTACCGGGTCCGGGCGTTCCGGTCGGCGGCCACGGCCCTCGCCGCGCTGCCGGCGCGGGAGGTGGCCGAGCGGGCCCGCACCGGCAAGCTCACCGAGCTGTCCGGGGTCGGCGACGTCACCGCCCGCTGCGTCGCCGAGTCGCTCGCCGGCGAGGAGCCGGTCTACCTGCGCCGGCTGGTCGCCACCGAGGGCACCGACCTCGACGCGGCGGCGACCGCGCTGCGCACCGCGCTGCGCGGCGACTGCCACACCCACTCCGACTGGTCCGACGGCGGCTCCCCCATCGAGGAGATGGCGCTCGCCGCGGTCGAGCTGGGCCACGAGTACGTGGTGCTGACCGACCACTCGCCCCGGCTGAAGGTGGCCCGGGGCCTGACCGCGGACCGGCTGCGCCGCCAGCTCGACCACGTGGCGAAGGTCAACGAGGCGCTGCCGGAGGGCTTCCGGATCCTGACCGGCATCGAGGTCGACATCCTCGCCGACGGTTCGCTGGACCAGGACGAGAAGCTGCTGGCCCGCCTCGACGTGGTGGTCGGCTCGGTGCACAGCGGCCTGAACGACGACCGGGCGAAGATGACCCGGCGGATGCTGGCCGCGATCGCGAACCCGCACCTGGACATCCTCGGCCACTGCACCGGGCGGATGGTGTCGTCCCGGCCCGCCGGCGTGAAGGGGCCGGGCGACCGGGCGCACCGGCCGCGTACCCGGTCGGAGAGCGACTTCGACGCGGACGCCGTCTTCGCCGCGTGCGCCGAGCGCGGGGTCGCCGTGGAGATCAACTCTCGGCCGGAGCGGCAGGATCCCCCGAAGCGGCTGATCCGCCGGGCCCTGGAGGCCGGCTGCGACTTCGCCATCAACACCGACGCGCACGCCCCGGGGCAGCTCGACTGGCAGCGGTTCGGCTGTGAGCGCGCCGCCCTCTGCGGGGTGCCCGCCGACCGGGTGGTCAACACGTGGGACGCCGACCGGCTGGTCGACTGGGCGCGCGAGCACGCCGCACGCTGAGCCGTCGCCGCGCCGGCCGCCCCGGGCCCGGGGCGCGCCCCGGGCCGAGACCGCGGCACCGCAGCGGCAGGTGGCCAGCGCGGCGACGTCGGCCGGGGCCGTTCAGCGCGGGGTGGCCGGCACGACGGCCGGCGCGGCGACGTCGGCCGCCGGCCGTCGCCGGCCGATCAGGCCCTGCGAGACGGCGACGCCGAGCAGCACGACCAGCGCGCCGACCGGCTGGTGCCAGGTGAGCCGCTCGTCGAGGGCGAGGGCGCCGATCAGCACCGCGAAGACCGGGATCAGGTAGGTCACGGTGGAGGCGGTGCTCGCCCCGGCGACCCGGATGTTGCGCATGTTGATGACGAAGGCGAGGCCGGTGCCGAGCGCGCCGAGCGCCAGCACGCTGGCGACCACCTCGACCGAGAGGCCGGTCGGCACCGGCGGCGCCCCCGCGACGAACGGCGCGACGACCGCGAGCTGGGCCGCCGCCATCAGCAACTGCGCCGCCGAGAGCGAGAGCCCGGAGTGCGTGCTGCCGGCGACGAACTTCTTCTGGTACGGGATGGCGACCCCGTAGCAGGCGGCCGCACCGAAGCACATCAGCTGCCCGACGAAGTGCGCCCCGCCCACGCCCCGCCAGACGCCGAGCACCACCAGCACGCCCACGAAGCCCAGCGCCAACCCGACCGCGCGGCGGACGGTCAGCCGCTCGGTGCGGAACACCAGCACCGCCAGCGGCAGCACGATCAGCGGGGTGGTCGCGTTCCAGATGCCCGCGAGCATCGACTCGACCCGCTGCTCGCCGTAGCCGAAGAGGGTGAACGGCACGGCGACACCGAACGCGGCGACCACGGCCAGGTGCGCCCAGACCCGGGGCTCGGTGGGCAGCCGGTCACGGAGCACGGCGAGCACCACCAGCAGCGTCACCGCGCCGGCGCCGACCCGGTAGAGGGTGAGGTGCAGCGGATGCAGCTCCTCGACGCCGACCTTGATGAACAGGAAGCTGGAGCCCCAGATCGCCGCCAGCGCGACGAACCCGGGCAGCCAGCTCCGCAGCGCCGCCCGGTCAGGGGTGATATCCGCTGTCACTCCTGACACTCTGCCGCAGCCCCACGACAATGTCCCGCGACTTTCGGACGCCGTGTCGACCACCACAGGGACCGTCCCACCGGTCGGGATCGCGCCGTCGCGACGCTGCCACCGGGTGTCTTCGCCGACGGCGGACCGGCTCGCCGCCACCGGTCCGGACCGACCGCGCGACCGCTGCCCTGAACACCGCAAACACGCTCGACAACTCGGCGGTCGCGTCGCGTAGGGTCGCAGCGTGGGACGAATCGATGACCTCGCGAACCGGTACGTGGCCGACTGGGCGCCGCTGAGCCCGACCGGCGCCACCTACGTCGGCATTGCCGGCTACGACGGCCAGCTCGACGACCTGTCACCGGACGGGTACGCCGCCCGGGCCGGGCTGATCCGACAGACCCTGGCCGACCTGGACGTGACCGAGCCGGAATCAGAGCCGGAACGGACCGCCAAGGAGGCCATGCAGGAGCGGCTCGGCCTCGACCTCGCCCGCTACGAGGCGGGCGAGACGACCAGCGAGGTGAACGTGATCGCCAGCGGCCTGCACGAGGTCCGCATGGTGTTCGACCTGATGCCCACCGAGGGCGACGACGCCAGGGCCAACATCGCCGCCCGGCTGAACGGCTTCGCGGGCGCGCTGGAGGGCTACAAGGCGACGCTGCGCGAGGCCGCCGCCGCCGGCCACGTCAGCTCCCGGGTGCAGCTGGTCGAGGTCGCCAAGCAGTGCGACATCTGGACCGACCCGGACGGCGACAACTTCTTCCACGGGCTGGTCGAGCGGCTGGGCGCCGACGGCAGCCTCGGCGCCGAGCTGCGCCGGGGCGCGGCGGCGGCGACCGCGGCGACCGCCGAGTTCGGGCAGTTCCTCCGCACCGAACTGGCCCCGCTCGGCCGGGAGAAGCAGGCCGCCGGCCGCGAGCGCTACGAGCTGGCCTCGCAGTACTTCCTGGGCGCCAAGGTCGACCTCGACGAGACGTACGCCTGGGGGTTCGAGGAGCTGGCCCGGCTGGAGGCCGAGATGCGGGCGGTGGCCGCCCGGATCGTCGGCCCCGGCGCGACCATCGACGAGGCGGTCGCGGCGCTGGACGCCGACCCGGCCCGGACGATCCAGGGCAAGGAGGCGTTCCGGGACTGGATGCAGGCGCTCGCCGACAAGGCGATCAGCGACCTGAACGGCACCCACTTCGACATCCCGGAGCAGGTCCGCCGGATCGAGTGCTGCCTCGCCCCGACCAGCGACGGCGCGATCTACTACACCGGCCCGAGCGAGGACTTCTCCCGCCCCGGTCGCATGTGGTGGGCGGTGCCGCAGGGCGTCACGGACTTCTCCACCTGGCGCGAGGTGACCACCGTCTACCACGAGGGCGTGCCGGGTCACCACCTCCAGGTCGCCCAGACCGCCGTCCGCGCCGAGCTGCTCAACCGCTGGCAGCGGCTGCTCTGCTGGGTCTCCGGGCACGGCGAGGGCTGGGCGCTCTACTCGGAGCGGCTGATGGACGATCTGGGCTACCTGGACGACCCGGGTGACAAGCTCGGCATGCTCGACGGGCAGGCGTTCCGGGCCGCCCGGGTGATCGTCGACATCGGCATGCACCTGGAGCTGGAGATCCCGAAGGACAACCCGTTCGGCTTCCACCCGGGCGAGCGCTGGACGCCGGAGCTGGGCTGGGAGTTCATGCGGGCGCACTGCCGGGTGCCGGACGAGAACCTGCGCTTCGAGCTGAACCGCTACCTCGGCTGGCCGGGGCAGGCCCCCTCGTACAAGGTGGGCGAGCGGATCTGGCTCCAGGCCCGCGACGAGGCGAAGGCCCGCAAGGGCGCCGACTTCGACCTGAAGGAGTTCCACCGCCAGGCGCTCGACCTGGGCTCGCTCGGGCTCGACCCGCTGCGCAGGGCGCTCGCCCGCCTCTGAGGTGGTGTGCGGGGCCGGAGGGACACCGGCCCCGCACCGCGATGTCGGAGGACCGTCGTCCACCTGCCACGGTGGGCGACGCCCGACGACCTGCTACCGGCCCCCGGCCTCGCCGTCGCCGCCCCGCACGGGCGCCCCGGACGTGACCTCCTGCTGCTCTCCCGACGCGGCGGCGTCGCTGTCGTCGGCACGGTGCCGCGCGGCGGCGGTGGCCCGCCGGCCCGAGAGCACCAGCCAGAGGCCGACGAGCAGCGCCAGCGCACCGATGACCGCCAGCCCGAGCGGGATGGTCCGACCGATCAACTGCAGCTTGTCACGGTTGCTCCCGGCGGACTCCACGCTGTTGGCGATGGTCTGGTCGGTGTAGACGAAGTCGGCGTCCAGCAGCGTGGTGGCCGTGCCCTGGTCCGGCACCAGCGTCTTCTTCTGCTGCTCCCGCACCTTGACGAAGTTGCCGCTGACCGGCTCGACCCAAATGGTGCGGGTGTTGCTGTACATCACCTTGCCGCTGGTCGCGCCCGGCGCGAACGCCCCGAGCAGGCCGCTGACCCGGTCGGCCGGCAGGCCCAGGTCGGTCTCCTCGATGACCTGCTGGAACCGGTACGCCTCGATGCCGTCGACCTTCTCGGTGCCGTCGAACCGGATCGGCAGCGCCTTGCGCACGTCACGGTCGAAGTACTCGTAGTCCTTGCGCTCGGTGTGGAACGGGAACTTGTAGACCTGCCCGCCGAAGGTGACCTCGCTCGGCCCCTCTGGCCCGTCGGCCTGGAGGAACTGCTTGTCCCACTCGACCGCGGCAGCGGTCCTCCGGTCCAGCGCCAGCTCCGCGGAGTACTGGCTGATCACCTCACCGGTCTGGGTCCACTTGACCGTGCCGTACGCGCCCCAGACGACCGCCTCGCCCTCCAGGTCCCCGGTCATCTCCGCCTCGGTGACGCCGGCCTGCGGCGCCACCTCGGTGGTGGCCTCCAGCGTGCCGGTCTGGACCGTCGGCGGGGCGTCCTTCTTCAGCTGCAGGAACTTCGCGTTCTCCGCCACCGCTACGCTCGGCTTCAGGCAGCCCTCGGGCTTGCCCTCCGCGTTGCAGAGCGTGAGGTCGTACGGCAGTTTCGTCACCGTAGGTGCCACGAAGAACGCCGCTCCCGCGGCGAGCACGAGACACAAGACGCCTATCCCGAACAGCACGGCGCCTAGGCGAGCCTTCACTGATCCTCCCAACAAAGACAGTCAGCCGGTGTCCGGCGAGGGGGTCCTGTCCCTAAACTTGGCCGCAGGTTACTCCCGGGTTACATATTCACGCGACCCTCTGGACGGTTGATGTCTGCCCCAACCACCGATCAGGGCCTACACCGGCTGCCCGCGCTCGACGCCGTACGGGTGATCGGCGCGCTGGCCGTCGTCGGGCACCACGTCGGGTTCGCCACGGGCGCGAACACCAACGACTCGGGGCTGGGCAGCTGGCTGTCCCGGCTCGACGTGGGCGTCGCCGTCTTCTTCGTACTCTCCGGGTTCCTGCTCTTCCGCCCGTACGCGCACACGCTGGCGACCCGGCAGCGACCCCCGTCCGCCCGGCGCTACCTGTGGCGACGCGCGACCCGGATCCTGCCCGCGTACTGGGTGACCGTGGTGGTCTGCCTGCTGGTGCTGCCGCAGAACCGGCCGGCGTCCGCCGGCGACTGGTGGCGGCACCTGGCGCTGGTCCAGATCTACGAGCCCCGGCAGTTGCGGCACGGCCTCAGCCAGACGTGGAGCCTCGCCACCGAGGCGGCCTTCTACCTGCTGCTCCCGCTGCTGGCCGCGCTCCTGCTCGGCCGGCGTTGGCGTCCCGGCCGGGCGACCGCCGTCATCGTCGTGGCGGGGCTGGCGGTCACCGCCGGCTGGGTGGCCCTGATGGGGCTCGGCCTGCTCGACCTGGGCCTGCACACCATGTGGCTCCCGTCCTACGCCGGCTGGTTCGGTGCCGGCATGGCGCTGGCCACCGTCCACGTGTCGCTGCGCACCGGGACCGGGCACCGGTGGCGGTGGCTGGACGACCTCGGCGCGGCGCCGCTGGCGTGCTGGTCGGTCGCGCTGGCCGCGCTGGCCGTCGCCACCACGCCGATCGTCGGGCCCAGGGACCTGGCCGAACCCACCGCCGCCCAGTTCGGGCTGAAGATGGCGTTGTACGCCGTGGTGGCGGTGATGCTGGTGCTGCCGGTGGCGTTCGGGCCGGACACCCGGACCAAGGCCGTCCTCGGCGGCGTCGTCGGCCGGTGGCTCGGTCGGGTCTCCTACGGGCTGTTCCTCTGGCACCCCTTCGTGCTGGAGGGGGTCTACGTCCTCACCGACCGGCCGAACTTCACCGGCGACACGGGCCAGATCTTCCTGCTCACCGTCGCCGGCGGGCTGGTCCTCGCCGCGCTCAGCTACTACGTCGTCGAGCGCCCCTTCCAACGCTGGAACGGGCCGTGGCCGCGCCGCGGCGGGAGCACGACCGAGAACCAGAGCACCGTCACGGCCGCGACCGCCGCCAGCTGAGGCGCCGCGGCGGTGTGCCCGCCGCGGGTCACCGCGTACCAGCCGGCCAGCGCGAAGCAGCCCACCGGCAGCCAGCGTCCGGCCACCCGGTACAGCCGGTGCAGCCGGCGCCGGTCCGGCGGGTGCAGCTGCGGCTCCAGCACGTGACCGGCCAGCACACCGGCCGCCGCCAGCATCGCGACCGCGACCGCCGCCAGGCCACCGAACAGCAGCAGCGCCGCCCCACCGAAGACCAGGGCGAGCAGTCGGTGCCGGCGGCGGCGCACCGGAGCCGCCAGCGGTGGCGGGACACGCCGGCTCGGCAACGCGGCGGCCACCCCGACCCCGCCCAACAGGATCGCGCCGACGCCCAGCGCCGCGACGTAGCCGTCGTCCGGGGCGAACCGGAGCAGCACCTCGCCGGAGAAGCCGGCCGGCACCAGCCAGCCCTGCTGCCAGCCGTCCACCACGAACGGGGTGAGCCGCCTGCCGCCCGCGGTGGCCTCCCACCCCGCGTTGGCGTTCTCCCGCAGGGCCAGCACCCGCTGGCCCGGATACGCATCCAGGTGCAGCGACCGCCGGGTGGCCGCCCAGCCGTCCACCCGGACCGGGGTCTGGGTGGCCTCCGGAGCGCCCGCCGTGCCGGCCGCTCCGCCGTCGGTGGGCCCCGGGACGACGGCGTCGGGGGTGAGGACGAGCCGGGTCGGCGTTGCCAGGCGGCTCGCCGCCGCCACCACCCGCACCTCCCCGCCGGCCAGCGGCAGCGGGTCCTCCGCACGGGCCCCGCAGAGCACCGCGTCCACCTCGCGCAGTTCCACCAACTCCCGCCGGCTGGCCACCAGCGCCGTCCGGCGCCGGTGGGTCCCGACCTCGACGGTGGGCCCGGTGCCGCAGGGAAGCGTGACCTGCTCCTCCGGGTCGTTGCGCAGCACCGGGCCCTCGGGCAGCACGATCAGCTCGCCCACGCCGACGGGCAGGCTCCGCGACAACCGCCGGTACGGATCGAAGGTGTTGGCCGGCACGACGTCGGAGATCAGCACGGTGATCTGGTCGGTCTTCAGTGGCCGGTCGAAGACCAGGCTGCCGCCCTCGTCGAAGACGCCGCCGCGCATGCCGCCGTCCCCGATCACGGTCGCCTGCCACGGGCGGGCGGCCGCTGCCGTGGGTGGCAGGGTCACCTTCAGCCCGGCGATCTGGCGTGCCTTGGGCCAGGTCAGGCGCAGCCACGGTTGCCGGTCCGACGCGGCGGCGTACCACGTCGTCGCCGGGTCGCCGTCGACGACCGCGCCCGGCCGGGCCGCGGGGTGGGGAACGCCGATGCTGGAGGCGGCGACCGACGGGCTGATGCCGCGCGCGGCGGCCGCCTCGCCACCGCCGTCGAGCAACGCGTTCAGGTCGCTCCCCGCCCGGGGACGTACCCGCAGCGCCACGTCGTAGTCGGCGGCGATCGGCAGGCTCAGCGTCCGGTCGATCCGGTCGCCGTCCTCGGACTCCCGGGCGAGCCCGCCGTCGCAGATCGGCCGGCCCTCGTCGAAGACGCAGGGCGAGGCGCCGGCGGCGGCCGTGAGCACCACGGCGGCCGGGGCGGCGCTGGCCGGCGGCGCGGGCACGGCCAGGGTCCGCTCGACCCGCAGGCCGGGGATGGACAGCTCGGCGATGCCGACGCCGCCGAAGCCGGCCCGGATGTCGAAGACCTGGTCGACGGAGACCCGGACCCGGCGGGTCGGGTGGCCGGCGGGCACCGTGACCTGCACGCTCTGGCCCGGGTTCTCCACCACCGCCTGCTGGTTGCCCGCGGCGACGGTGATCCGGGTGGGCAGGGAGTCGGCGCCGGTGTCGAAGGTGATCCGCACGTCGCGGACCACCTGCGGCTCGGTCAACTCCACCTCCAGCCACTGCTCGGTGGCCAGGGTGCCCGGCGCCGAGCGCCAGGAGGTGGCGAGGCTGCCGTCGAGCGCCGCGTACGGCTGGTGCGCGGGACGGCCGCCGACCAACGGCTGGGCGTCCGACCAGGAGCTCGACGCGGTCACCGAATCGATCCCGAGGTAGCGCACGGTGGTCGCCTGGTCCTCGCCCCAAGGCGGCAGGTAGTCCCGGGCGGGCGCGCCGAGCCGCGACTCGTCGGCGGGCGTCATGGTCGCCGAGGCGTTGTCGTGGGGTTGGCCGAACGCGACCTCACGCCGACGCAACCCGTCGGTGAGCAACACCCGGCTGCCGACCAGCCCCGCCGGCCGGTCCCCCGCCAGCACCGTCGGGGCGTCCGAGAGCCGGCCGGCCGCCGCGATCTGGAGCAGCGACTCCGGCCCGCCCACCACCGTGGTGAGCCCCTCCGTGTCGTACGCGACGACCGGGCTGACCGGCTTCTCGACCTTGTACACCTCCAGGGCCCGGACCCTCACGTCCAGCCCGTGGTCGACGAAGTTGCCGGGCAACTGGCCGCCGCCGACCTCCGGCCCGAAGGCGCGCACCGCACGGATGCCGGGCGAGCGTTGCAGCGCCTGCCGGACCACCACCGGCTGGGTGGCCCCGGAGCGCCCGTAGTCGAGATCGGAGCGGAGCAGCAGGTACCGCACGCCCGAGCGGGCGAGCAGGTCGGCCAGCCCGGCGGAGCCCTCGCCGTTGGCCAGCGCGGCCTCGACGGTGTCGAGCAGGCGGATCGTGCCCGGCGGGGTGAGCGGCACGGAGCTGCGCACCGCCCAACTGCTCTCCAGCAGGGGCTGGGTGACCTCGTCGCTCGGGCTGCCCCAGAGGTAGCGGGGGAAACGGGCGGCGGGCACCACCAGCACCCGGTCCGTGCCGAGGTTGCGGTCCAACCAGGATGTCGCCTGGTGCCAGTAGCCGGGCACCTCGCGGAAGCTGCCCTGGGCGGGCAGCCCGGCGGCCAGCGCTGGCGCGGCCACCCCGGCTACCGCGACGAGGGCGGTGCCGGTGACCAGGTTGGCGCGCAGCCGCACCGGCTGGAGCAGGCGGGGCAGGCCCGGGTTCAGGTCGGGCCGGTCGGCCGCCCGGGCCGCCCGCGCCACCAGCCCGAGCAGGTGGGCCAGGCCGAGAATGAGCGGCAGCCGGAGCACCACGTCGAACTTGTGCACGTTGCGCAGCGGAGCGCCGGCCGCGTCGAGGAAGTCCCGCTGCGTCTGCGCGCCCAGCCCGTCGACCGCGCCGACGTGACCGAGCCCGACCAGGGCCAGCCCGACCAGCAGGCCGGTGACCAGGAGACGCCGGTGCGGCATGCCCCGCCGGGCCAGGCCGACCAGGCCGAGTCCGGCGACCACCAGGGTCGCGACGACCAGCGGTTGCTCGGTGGCCAGCCGCCAGCCGGCAGACCAGGGCGGCCCGTACGCGCCGTTGAGGTACGCGTGCCAGTGCGAGGCGCCGCGCAGCACGGTGGTCGTGTCGGTGGGTGCGGTGGTGACCGGCGCCGTCTCGATGTAGTCGAGGAACGGCGGGCTGTACCGGCCCAACAGGAGAAGGGGCACCAGCCACCAGGCGGTCGCCGCGCCCACCGCTAGGCCCCAGGCGACCAACGCCCTGATCCGCAGCCGAAACGGGTGCAGGCCGACCAGCAGGAGGCCGGCCAGCGGCACGACGGCAAGTACCGCCGTCGCGTTGACGCCCCCGGCACACGCCACCACCAGCGCGGACCGGGTGACCGCGCGGCGCACCGACCCGCCCCGGGCCAGCCCCACCAGGGGCACCAGCACCCAGGGGGCGAGGGCGCTCGGCCACGCCTCCACCGATATCGGGCCAAGCTCGGTGACCAACCGGGGGGAGAGCGCGAAGGCCACCCCGGCGACCAGCCGGGCCCCCGGCGTGCCGATGTGCAGCCGCTCGGCCAGCCGGACCACGCCGGTGCAGGCCACCGTCATGAGCAGCGCCCACCAGAGCCGCTGCACCACCCAGGCCGGGATGGCGAGCAGCTTGCCGAGGAGGAAGAACGGGCCCATCGGCCAGAGGTAGCCGTACGCCTGATTCTGGAGCTGGCCGAAGGTCCCGTCCGGGTCCCAGACGTGCAGGGCGCGACTCAACCATCCGGCCGGATCGACCGCCAGGTCCACCTTGGTGTCGATGACGATCATGCCCGGATCCTGGAGGAACGCCAGGGCCGACAAACCGAGACAGACCGCGACCAAGCGAAGACGCCACACCCTCCTCGATGTGTCGTCCGGCCGATCGGTCAGCTCCGGACGGGCCGGCGCCTGCTGCATGTCGCCTCCGGTGGGGCATTGCGGGGGGCGTGACGAAGCCCATAGTGTGACGCGACGCGAAGACTACTCGGCAGTAGGAGTAAGTGTGGAAGCACCGCCTGCCGCCAACCGGCACGTACTTTTCCTCAACTGGCGTGACACCCGGAACCCGGAGGGCGGCGGCTCGGAGGTGTACGTCGAGCGGATCGCCGGGGAACTCGTACGCCGGGGCCACCGCGCCACGCTGCTCTGCGCCACACACTCCGCCGGTCCCCCCGAGGAGGTCACCGCCGACGGGGTGCGGGTGCTGCGTCGCGGCGGCCGGCACACCGTCTATCTGCGTGCCGCGTTGGTCTACCTGGCCGGAGCGCTGGGCCTCGGCCCGCTGGCCCGGCGCCGGGGTGGCCGACCGGACGTGATCGTGGACGTGGGCAACGGCCTGCCCTTCCTCTCCGCCCTGTACGCCCTCTGCCCGGTGATCGCGCTGGTGCACCACGTGCACCGGGAGCAGTGGCCCGTGGTGCTGGGCCGCTGGCTGGCCCGCTTCGGCTGGTGGGTGGAGTCCTGGCTGGCCCCGCGCGTCTACCGCCGGTGCCGGTACGTGACGGTCTCCGAGGCCACCCGCCGGGAGCTGGCCACCCTCGGCATCGAACTCGCCCGCATCGCCGTCGTGCACAACGGCACGCCGGACATGCCCGTCGGGCCGGTGCCGCGCACCCCGCACCCGTCCCTGGTGGTGCTCGGCCGGCTGGTGCCGCACAAGCAGGTCGAACTGGCCCTGCACGCGGTCGCCGGGCTCGCCGACGAGCTGCCCGGCCTCACCCTCGTGGTCGCCGGCCAGGGCTGGTGGGAGCCGCACCTGCGCCGGCTCGCCGGCGAGCTGGGCATCACCGACCGAGTCCGGTTCACCGGCTTCGTCAGCGACGCGGAGAAGGGGGAACTGCTGGCCAGCGCGTGGGTCGCGCTCACTCCCTCGCTGAAGGAGGGCTGGGGGCTGACCATCGTGGAGGCCGGGGCGGTGGGCACCCCGACGATCGCGTTCCGCGGCGCCGGCGGGGTCGAGGAAGCACTCGTCGACGGCGAGACCGGCCTGCTCGCGGCGGACGTCGACGACTTCGTCGCCAAGGTGCGGGTGCTGCTCACCGACGACGCCCTGCGTACCGCGATGGGCGCGGCGGCGCGGGCGCACGCGGCCCGCTTCACCTGGCCGGTCTCGGGCGAAAAATTCGCGGCCCTCGTGGCGAGGGCCGCGAACGTTCGGGCGGTGGTGCCGGCGGAGCAGATGGAGCCGGTGGAGCCGTCCTACCTCGCGCCGTAGACCAGCGGCTTGTTGGCGCCGCCGCTGCCGCCGTCCGAGCTGGTCCGCGCGGACTGCTCGGCCTTGGCGGCCTCGGACGACGAGGTGCCGGTGAGGGTGGTGGCCAGCGCCACCGACCCGAAGACGCCGAGAGCGACCGCGATCACTCCGGCGAGAACCAACGAGAGAGCACTGCGCATGGTGCTGACTTCCTCCTCGTGAGCTGCGTGCGCGGGACGTTACCACCAAGTAGCGACGGTGGGGAGGGCCGCGAGGACGATCGATACGGGCCGGTGGGCGCGCTCGCGGCCGGTCAGCCGCCCGCCATCGGGTTCTCGTACAGGGTCAGGTCCGTGCCGGCGTACACCTCGCGGAGCCCGACCAGCGTCGCCGGGTCCACCCGGTGGCCGCCGACCACCCGTTGCACCACCACCCAGCGCACCCCGGTGGCCGTCACCGGAGCACCGGTGGCGAGCACCCGCCGCACCTGCGCCGCCCGCGGATTCTCCCCGCTCACCTCGCTCGGGCCGACCCAGAGCGTGTCGTCGACGAGGACGTCGGCGTCGACGTAGCGGGGCAGCGGGTCGAGCGCCGTCCGACCACCGTTCCACGGGTACGCCCGGTAGGCCCCGAACGGCAGCGAGAGCACCTCGCCCGGCCGGCCGTCGAGGCGGGCGGCGACGGCGTTCCAGTCCGCCGGATAGGCCACCGGTCGCAATCGGCCGGCCACACCGAACGCCAGGTCCGGCAGCACCACCACGGGCAGGACCAGCGCCCCGGCGAGCAACGCGCCCGCGCCCACCCGACCGGCCCGGCCCGCCGCCCCGGCCAGCCGCTCCACGCCGAGCGCGAACCCGACGGCGACCAGCAGGGCGTACGGAACGAGGAACTTCTGCCCGTCGCGCAGCACCCCGGCCCCGGGCACCGTGGCCACCGACCACTCCAGCAGCCCGCTCAAGCCGGGCAGCACACCCAGCGCGGCGAGCAGGAAACCGCCGGCCGCCAGCCCGGCGAGCCGGTGCGCGAGCCCGCCCGACCACCGGCGGCTCAACGCCCGGTAGCCGAGGACCGCCACAGCCAGCACGACGGCGGTGGCCACCGGCGCCAGCGGGGACGAGCGACTCACCGGCGTCGTCTGCGCGTTCCAGATCCCGCCGGTGCCGGCCAGCGCGCCGAACGCGCCGCTCCAGTTCTCCGCCCGCGCCGCGAACGCCGCCACCCCGTCGGGGTCGGTCCGGGCATCCGCCCGGGTCAGGGCAGCCGCCACCAACCAGGGCGCGTTCAGCAGCAGCACGAGTCCCACCGCGGCCGCCCCGACCCGACCCCCGGCCCGCCTCGGCACCAGCACGACGGTGCTGGCCAGGGCGATGAGGCCGCCGGTCGGGGTCACCGCCGCAGGCACGGCGGCCAGCACCAGCAGCGGCAGCGCCCGCCGCCCACCGGCCCGCAACCGGATCACCGCCGACACCAGCCAGGGCAGCGACGCGTACGCCAGCAGCAGACCCCAGTGCCCGATCAGCAGCCGTTCCGCCAGGTATGGCGTCCACGCGTACCCGACGGCGGCCACCAGCCGGGTGACCGGGTGCCGCGCCGGCACCAGCAGCCCGGCGCCGACGGTGGCGAGCAGCAGCACCGCGACCAGCACCAGCCGCTGCACCAGCCAACCGGGCACCACCTGACTGGCCAGCGACACCAGGGCGTCCAACGGCACCGCCCGGGGCAGCGAGTCGGACGGGACGACGAGTTCCGCGCGCCACGGCTGGTGCGGCACGAAGACCATGTCGTAACTGAGCACGTAACCGGGCGCCGCCAGCGGAGCCAGCACCAGCAGGGTGACGGCCAACCCGAGCCCGGCGAGCATCGACCTCTCCCGCAGGGTTGACCTCCTCACTACGCTGACCGGGCGTGGCACCGGCGTGGCGCCACTGTACGCGCGCCCGCCGCACAGCCGGGGGTGCCGGCGACCCGGGGCGGTGATGGGAACGGATTCGGACAGGCGCGGCCGGGCGACGGGTCTCGGCGCCGCAGGGGTGGCGGTGACGCTGGCCGGCGTCTTCGTCAACGGGCTGGCCTACGTGGTGCCCGTCCTCGGCGCCCGACACCTCGACCCGGCGGAGCTGAGCGCGCTGGCCACCCTCCTCGCGCTGGGCGCCATAGGCGGTGTGGCCAGCACCGGGCTGCAGATCGCGGTCGCCGTGCACCGGGCCCGCCACGGCCACGCCGCCACCACCCGACCGACCGTGCTCACGCTCGTCGTCACCGCCACGCTCCTCGCCGTGACACTGCCGGTGGCCGCCGTGCAGCTCCGGCTGGCCGCCCCGGCGGTGCTGCTGCTCGGCGTGCTCACCGTGGCGGTCGTCGCGGCCGGCCGCTGGCTCGGCGAGTTGCAGGGCGACCAGCGCTTCCTGCGGCTCGCCGGCGGCATGGCGCTGCTCGGCGCCGGCCGCTACGGGGGCATGGTGGCGGGGCTCTCGCTCGGCGGCGGGCTCACCGGGTCGCTGCTGGCCGGGGCGGTCACCGCGGTCCTGGTACTCGCCCTGCTGGTACGCCTCAACCGGGGCTCCGGCATCGACCCGACGGCACCCTCGCTCGCCACCCGGACCGTGCTCACCGCCAGCGGCGCCACGCTGGCGATGCTGGTCGTCTCGTACGTGGACCTGCTGCTCGCCCGCCGCTTCCTGCCGCCGGACGTCTCCGGCACCTACGCCGTCGGCACCGTGCTGACCAAGGGCGCCCTCTGGGCGCCGCAGGTGGTGACCGTGATCGCGCTGCCCCGCCTGGCGAAGGGTGACCGCCGTGCCCTGGTCACCGCGCTGGCCCTGGTCGCCGGCGCCGGGGCGGTGCTGGTGCTGGGCTCGGCGCTGGCCGGCGGGCTCGCCTTCCGCCTGGCCGGTGGCCCGGCGTACGCCGGGTCCGGGCGCTACGCCCCGCTCTTCGCCGCCACCGGCGCCCTGTACGCGGTGGTCTTCATCCTGGTGAACGCCCGGGTCGCGGCATCGGCCCGGTGGCCCGCCGCTCCACTGTGGCTGTCGACGGTGGCGTACGTGGCGGCGGTCGCGACCGTCGTGCCACGGACCATCGCCGGGATCGCCGGGGCGGCCCTGGTGACGGCGGCGGTCACCGCCGTGGCGACCGGGCTGCTGACAATGGCTCACGAACGCGGCGACAGGTCGAAACCCACCCGGACGGCTACTACCCACCCACCGGGAGCACATGTCACAGTACGGGACGGATGACCAGTAGACGGGGGTTTCTGGTGAGCGTCCGCACGACCACGACCGGATCCCGCCGACGCGAAGACCGGCCGCACACCCGCTGGCTGCTCGTGCTGTACGCCGCCGCGCTGGTGGTCACCCTGACCGCCGGCGTTCCGGACCCTGCACGGGCCGAGGGCGGCATGTCGGCCGAGCGGCTCACCGCCCTCTTCGACCGCTACGGCGACACCTCGGGCAGGTGGAACGGCGCCGACCGGACAGCCTCCGTCCGACTCCCCGACGGCCGGCTGCTCTGGCTCTTCTCCGACACCTTCCTCGGCCCGGTCGATCCGGACGGCTCCCGGCCCGACACCGCGTCGTTCATCAACAACTCGGTGGTCGTGCAGCAGGGCGACGAGCTGCGCGAGACCGTGCACGGCGGCACCGCCGAGGAGCCCGCCTCGCTGGTGCCACCACCGGCTGCCGACCAGTTCTACTGGGTCGGCGACGCCCAGGTCGTCGGCCAGAGCCTTCAGATGCTGGTCAACCGCTACCGCCGGACCGGCGCCGGCCCGCTGGACCACGTCCTGCTGGGCACGTCGCTGGCCACCTTCGCGTTACCCGGCCTGGCTCCCACCACCGTCCGGCCGCTGCCGCTGGGGCAGCGGATCTCCTGGGGCTCCGCGCTGCTCCGCGACGGCGGGCACACGTGGATCTACGGGACCGAGGCGAGCGGCGAGACCAAGTTCGCGCACGTGGCCCGGGTCGCCGGGGACGACCTCACCGGCCCGTGGGAGTTCTGGACGGGCAGCGGCTGGGCGCCCGAGGTGGACCGGTCCGCCCGCGTCCTCAGCGGCGTCGGCACGTCGTACGGCGTGCAGCGGGTCGGGGACCGGTACGTGCTCGTGACCCACGAGAACAACCTCGTCTTCAGCGGCGGCCTGGTGGCCTACTCCGCCGCCGGGCCGACGGGGCCGTTCGACGGGCCGGACTACCTGCACAGCGCTGCGGAGACCGACGCCGGGCACCTCGTCTACGACGCCGACCTGCACCCCGACCTGGCCCGTCCGGGAAAGCTGCTGATCTCGTACAACGTCAACAACGTCGACGACGCGGTGACGTACGCCGACGCCGGCGTCTACCGGCCGCGTTTCGTCGAGGTCGACTGGCCCCGCCCCCGGCCCGACCGGGCCGACGTGCCGCCAGCCCCGGCCGCGCTCACCGCCGACGCCCGGGGCGCGGGCAACGCCGAGCTGCGCTGGCACCCCGTCAGGGCCGACGACGAGCCGCGTTACCTGGTCCACCGCCGAGACGTGACCGCCGGCCAGACCCATTTCGTCCGCATCGGCGAGCCGACCGCCGAGGCCCGCTTCTCCGCCGACTTCCTCGTCAACGGGCACGAGTACGAGTTCCGGGTGACCACGCTCGGGCGCCGGGGCGAAGGCCCGCCGTCGCCGGTGGCGCGGATGACCGCCACCGTGCCGCCACCTCCGCCGCCCGGCGGGCTGCGGGCGACGGCCGGGCGGACCGGGGACGTCGCGGTGCGCTGGGACCCGCTGCCGTTCGTCCAACTGTTCCGGCTGTACCAGCGCGACGTCACATCGGGTCAGCGGGCACCGGCCCTGGTCGGCACGTTCACCGGCACCAGCGCGACCGTCGACTCGCTGTGGCACGCGCGGACGTACGAATTCACCGTCGTCGCGGTCGGCGGCGGCGGGGACAGCCAACCCTCCGCGCCGGTCCGGGCCACCGCGTTCGTCACCCCGCCGGCCGCGCCGGCCCGGCCGACCGCCAGCCCCCAGCCGGACGGCGACATCCGGCTCAACTGGGCCGGCCTCGGACCGGGCGTCTCCTACCGCGTCTACCGACGGGACGTGACGGCGGGCGAGACCCGCCTCGGCTCGCCGTCGCTGGACACCAGGGCGAACCACCTCGCCCGGCATCTCCGACACGACCACGAGTACGAGTTCGCCGTCAGCGCCGTTAACAGCGGCGGCGAGGGGCCCCTCTCCCCGCCGGTCCGGGCCCGGGCGCGGTTCACCGCGCCGGAGGTGGTGCCGGCCGGCCTGCGGGTGACGAAGATCGGGCCGGGTCAGGTGGAGCTGGCCTGGCGCTCGACCAACCCCGGCGGATGGCACCGCGTCTACCGGCGGGACCTCACCGCCGGGGAGCGGGACTTCACCGAGGAGAAGGTGGCCGTGCAGGGCACCGAGGCCACGATCCACCAGCTGCGCAACGGCCACGAGTACGAGTTCGCGGTCGCCGCCGCCAACCAGGCCGGTCCGGGTCGGCTGAGCAGGCCGGTCCGGGCCACGCCACGGCTGCCCACGCCGGGCGGTCTGGCGGTGACGGCGAGCGGCAACGGTGAGGCGCGGCTGAGCTGGCGTCAGGCCGGCCCTGGCCTCGCCTACCGCGTCCAGCTCCGGGATGTCACGTCCGGCACGAGCTGGCGGACGGATCCGTACCCCGTGGCCGGAACCGACTTCACCGCCGTACTGCTGACCCGGGGCCACCGCTACGAGTTCCGGGTCGCTGCCACCGACGGCGTCGACACGGGCCCGCCGTCCGCGCCCGTCGCCGTGCTCGTGGAGTGAGTCAGGCTCCGGCGGCGAGCCAGGACTGGAGCAGGTGGTGGTCGATCGAGTCGACCCGGCCGAGCGGCCGCCCGGCGGCCACCCGCTCGCGCAGCTCGTCCCGGGTGAACCAGCGCGCCTCCAGCAGTTCCTCGCCGTCCACCCGCACCTCCTCGGACGCGGCGGTGGCCCGGAAGCCCACCATCAGTCCCGCCGGGAACGGCCACGCCTGCGACCCCACGTACGTCAGGTCGGTCACCGTCACCCCGGCCTCCTCGGCCATCTCCCGCCGGACCGCGTCCTCCAGGCTCTCGCCCACCTCCACGAAACCGGCGAGCGTCGAGTACGCCCCCTCCCGCGCGCCCGCGTGCCGGGCCAGCAGGCAGCGGTCCGGGGCGCCGGGCGCCTCGACCAGCACGATGACCGCCGGTTCGATCCGGGGAAAGAGGAGCCGGCCGCAGTCCGCTCCGGTGCAGGACCGGACGTGTCCCCCGCCCCGGGCCACGGTCGACGCCCCGCAGGCGCCGCAGAAGCGCTGCTGCCGGTGCCAGTGCAGCAGCCCCCGCGCGTACGCCTGGACGGCCGCCTCGGCCGGACCGAGCCGGCCGACCAACGCCCGGACGTCCACGGCGGCGCCCGCCCCGGCCGCCTCGACGGCGGCGGCCTCGGACAGGCCGGAAAGGTCCACCGCGAAGACGGCCGACCTGTCGTCGCCCATGCCCAGGAAGGCGGTCTCGTCGGCGACGGCGAGCACCCCGGCCGCCAGGTCCCCGGTCAACCGCACCGGCACGTCATCCGCGACCAGGCAGCGGTCCCGCCAGAACGGCAGGACGACGCTGCCCGGGTCGGCCATCAGCGCCGCGATCCGCTCCGGGTCGGCGCGCAACTCCCCCGCCCGGTCCAGCCAACCGCCGCCGTACGCCAGGACCGCCTCGTCCGCTCGCATGCCCCTACCGTGCCATGGCCGCCGCCGCGCCCCGCGCCCGGGCTGACCCCGCCGACCCGCCGCGCGACACGCGTTGCCGCAACGGGAGGGGCGCAGACTGCCGCCGCGCCGGGCCGCCGGTTACCGTAGGTGTCTTCCGGGCGGGGCGAGCGCTCCCCCCTTTGTGGTATGCCCCGATCGAGGTGACCGTGACGCTGTACGGCGAGAAGAGCCCACCCGCCGACGACCGGCCCACCGTGCAGGTCACCGCGGTGACCTGGCCGGGTGACGAGCCGGCACCCGTCGTGCCCGCCGGCCGGCCGGGCGGGGCGTCCCGGTCCCGCCGGGTCCGCCTGCTGCTCGCCGCCGGTGTCGCCACGGCGGTGCTGGCCTCCGTGGCGGGAGTGGGCGCCTACGCGTACGCCGGTGACGTGCCCCGCGGGACGACGGTGCTCGGGGCGGAGCTCGGCGGCCGGAGCCGCGCGGAAGCCGCCCGGGAACTGCGGGCGGCGCTGGACCGCCGCGCCGCCGAACTCGCGGCCCCCCTGTCGGTACGCGTCGGCGAGCGGACCGCCGAGATCGTCCCGGCCGAGGTCGGCCTGGCGGTCGACGTCGACGCCACCGTGGCGGCGGCGGCCGAGGCGGACGCGCACGCGGTCGACCGGCTCGTCGGGTCCCGCGCGGTGCAGCCGGTGGTGACCGTGGACGTCGCCCGGCTCGACACCGCCCTGAAGAAGGTGGTCGGCGACCAGGGCCGGAAGATGACGATGCCGGCGATCACCTGGAAGGGCACCACGCCGAAGGCGGTGCACCCGAAGCCGAGCCTCGCGCTGGATCCGGAGCGCTCCGCGCAGGTGGTGCGGGAGGGCTGGCTGAGCCGCCAGCCGGTGACCGTGCCGCTGGTCGAGACGCACCCGGTGACCACCGCCGAGGAGGTGGACCGGCTGGTCGCCGAGCTGGCGGAGCCGGCCGTCGCCGCGCCCGTCACGCTCACCACCGACAAGGGCTCCGTGCAGATCCCGCCGAAGGCGATCGCGAGGAGCCTCCGGTTCACCGCCGACAAGGCCGGCAAACTGACCCCGCAGGTCGACGTGAAGCGGCTGCGCGCCGCGCTCGGCGACGACCTGGCGACGATCGAGATTCCGCCGAAGGACGCCCGGATGACCATCTCCGGGGGCAAGCCGAAGGTCGTCGACGGCAAGCCGGGGAAGCAGCTCGACAGCGCCGCCCTCGGCCGCGACCTGCTGGCCGTCCTGCCGAAGGCGGAGGACCGGAAGGTCACCGGCGAGCTGAAGCCGGCCGAGCCGGAGCTGACCGCGGAGAAGCTGGCCGGGCTCGGCATCAAGGAGCGGGTGTCCACGTTCACCACCCGGTTCACCGGTGGGCTCTCCTCGCCGCGCAGCCAGAACATCATCACGATCGCCAAGGACGTGGACGGCACGGTCGTCCTGCCCGGCGAGACGTTCTCGCTCAACGGGCACACCGGCGAGCGCGGCTACGCCCAGGGCTACCGGGACGCCCCGGTCATCCTGAACGGCAAGCTGGTGCCGGGCGTGGGCGGCGGCACCTCGCAGTTCACCACCACGCTGTTCAACGCGACCTACTACGCGGGCCTGGAGGACGTCGAGCACAAGCCGCACTCGTACTGGTTCAGCCGGTACCCGGCGGTCATCGAGTCGACCATCTTCTGGCCGGACCTGGACTTCAAGTTCCGCAACAACACCGAGTACGGCGTCCTGATCGACACCTCGTACACGTCCAGTTCCATCACGGTGTCCATCTGGAGCACCAAGATCTGGGACAGCGTGAAGACGGAGTACAGCCCGCGGCGCAACATCACCCAGCCGAAGACCGTCTACCTGGAGCCGGGCCCCACCTGCATCCCCGCCAGCGGCAGCCAGGGCTTCACCCAGGACGCCTTCCGGGTCATCAAGAAGGACGGGAAGGTCGTGAAGCGGGAGAAGTTCACCTGGCGCTACGACGCCGAGCCGCGCTTCATCTGCGCCCCCGAACCGTCCTGACGTCCGTCCCACTCCCGCACGTCGCTGCCCCGCCGGCCCCGCCGGCGGGGCAGCTCCTTTCCGGCGTACGCACACCCGCGCGGGCTCTTCTCTCACCAGGCGGCAGATCTCGGCCGGCTGCGTGACTCCTTCGCCCTGATCGGTTGGGCGTGGTGTGGGGCTGCCTCAGTGCTGTTGGTGTGCTGCCCAGGTGGGCTGGGGTGGGTGCTGCCTGGGCGTTTGTTGCGGGTGTCGAGTGGGGCCCTCTGCCTGAGTTCGTTCCCGTTGGTGTGGCGCCTCCGTGGTGGGGTGGGTGCTGCCTGAGCGTTTCTTGCGGTGTCGGGTGGGTGGGGTGGGGCCTGCCGTGCCCGGCTCCGGGGGGGCAGGCAGGATAACCAACAACGGCCCC